>NZ_JBTYHB010000044.1:0-72396 GCF_054871485.1 Streptomyces sp. UC4497
CCCACATGAACTCCTCCCATGGCCGACCCGCCAACGTCGCCATGGTGCGCAGCTCACGCCCGCACGGCGAAGCAGGACCCGAAGCCACTTCTCGTCATCGCCAGCTGCTACAGGCTCTCGCCGGGGATCGCGCGGTACGTCTGCTGCAGGTGATGCAGCACTGGGTGGTCGACGGGGAACGTGGTGTCGTCGATCGCCGCCAAGGGCCGTACGCCGATCGACGTGTTTGTCGCGAACGTGGCTGCCATGCCCTTCGCCTGATCGAGCGTCACGCTGTCAATGCGGTGCTCAGTGTGCCGCTGCAGCAGCGTCATGGTCACGCCTGGCAGTACGGGCGCCTGCGGCCACACCACGGCGCCCTGGTGATCGACGAATCCGACGTTCCAGGTGCCGCCCTCGGAGACGCGCCCGTCCCGCCTGACGAACAGAGCGTCGTCGAAGTCCGTACGCTGCGCGGCTCCTCGCGCGTACAGGGCACCGAAGAGGCCGACATGCTTGACCTCGGGCAAGTCGCGCTCGTAGACGACACTCTTGGCGCGAAGCGGCTCCGGGGGCGACGTGCCGGCACCGCGCACCGTCACCAGGATGTGCGGTTCCTGAGCGGCCAGGGGGTGCCCCAGGTCGACCTTGGGGTCGTAGATGGTGACACGGATGGTGCAGGGACGCGCCTGGCCCTCAAGGACCTGGCGGACGTAGTTGAGGACGCGGCCCGTGTCCAACTCGGCATCCCACACGACCTTGCAGTCCCGAGCCAGGCGCTCCATGTGCAGGCTCAGGCCGCGGATGCCGTCGGTATCGACGCGCATGGACGTGAAGTGACCGACGTTCGTCAGGGCCAGAGGAAGCAAGTCCGTTACAGACACGGGCTTTCCATCGAGAGTCACCATGACACCCAGCATGTCAGGGACGGGTTCCGGTGCCGTACCCAGCACATGGTGGCTGATGAGGTGCCGCGACCTGAGCATCATGTCCGAGTCCTCGCCGCATGGCGTTCGCCGACCGTCGCGCCAACGCACACAGTGATCAGCGTGGCGGGGTACACGACGCGGCGCAGCGTGAGCAGACGCCGCAGCCTCTCTTGCCCTACCAGCCGGGGAGGCAGCCAATGATCACTGCAACAGCCATCGCCCCCGTGACCACGCCCCCGTACACCCACCGTGCCATTGAGCTGGCGTTCGCACCTGAGCCTGTCTTCGTCGGTCGTTGCCGACGGATCGCTACTGCCACGCTGCGTCTGTGGGAGGTCCCCGAGTCAGTCGCCGAGAACGCCGTCCTCATCGTCTCCGAACTGGTCACCAACGCCGTCGAACACGGCGGCCGAGAGACGGCTCTACGCGTCCGGCTGTCGGAGACCGAACTGCGCATCGAGGTCACGGACGGCAACCCGCGACCAGCTGTTCTGCACACGCCCGCTGACGACGAAGAGTCCGGACGCGGCCTCTACCTCGTCGCTCTCCTGACCGACCGCTGGGGCACCAGCGACGGCGGCACAACGACCTGGTGCACGATCCTCCTCGAAGGGGATACGTGATGCCCACCGCCTCCAGGACCTGCTGGCCAGACCGACCTCCGCTGCCGCCCCGCGAGCCGGATTTACACCGGATCATCAACGCACTCGCCCGTTCGCTCGCGGACGAGGGCATCAGCGATGCGATCTACGACGCCCTCAATGAAGTCCTGGACGCAGCCACGGACTTCACCCCGGACCAGCTGCTGCAGATCTCCAACACCTTGCGCAGTGCAGGCCGCCAGCTGATCCACATTGCCCCGTACCGGACGGTGTTCTGCCCCACCGCTCAGATCGCGGGCCTGCGAACTCTTCATGACGAGCAACCTGCACTCGAGCATGCCCTGTCGTACGTCAGGCGCTTCGCCGTCGCGATCAGCGCGCTCCTCGACGAGATGGGAGATGACACGTGATGCGCACTCACTCGTCAGTTCTCGGCGCTGGCAGCCAAGCCCGGGCAGGCCGCCGTGCGGCACCCGATCTGCGGTCGTCCGCCCCTGCAGGACAGTTCGCTGCCACCCGACAAGACGCCCAGAGCGGCCGCAAACGTTTACCTGGTGCGGCGTTCCGAATACGCGCCGCGCCTCCCAGAGGCCACGACGCCCCCACTCACACGTTCCACTGACGAAGGACTGTTTCCTCCCATGACAGACGCGACGTCCGACACCGGCGAAGCCACCCGCCAGCGCAACAAGATGATCGACCAGTTGCGTGACGAGGGCTGGATCACCTCCCGCGAGATCGAGACCGTGATGCGCAAAGTGCCGCGAGAGCGCTTCACCCCGCCCGGCACTCCGCTGGCCGAGGTCTACGACCCGTGGAGCGCCGTGGTCACCAAGACGTCCGAGCACGGCGTGCAGACCAGCAGCGTGTCCGCCCCGCAAGTCCAGGGCTTCATGCTGGAGCAGGCCCAGGTCAAGCCGGGAATGACCGTCCTGGAGATCGGTTCGGGCGGTATGAATGCGGCCTATCTCGCCGAACTCGTCGGCTCTGAGGGGTCGGTGACCACCGTCGACATCGATCCGGACGTCACCGCGCGGGCCGAACGCCTCCTCGCCGAGAACGGATACGACCGGGTGCGTGTGGTGACCGCGGATGCGGCCGAGCCCATCCAGGGCCTGGGCATGGCCGACGTCATCCTCGTCACCGTTGGAGCTTGGGACATCCCACCGGCCTGGACACACCAACTCAACCCGAAGGGCCGACTCGTCGTCCCGCTGCGCATGCGGGGCCTGACCCGCTCGGTGTCCTTCGTTCTGAACGACGGTCACCTGGAGTCCGAGTCGGCCAAGCTCTGTGGCTTCGTCCCGATGCAGGGTGCCACCGAGCACCAGGAGCAGCTCCTGCTCGTGGCCGGCACCGAGGAGGTCGCTCTCCGCTTCGACGACGGGCTACCGATCGAGCCGGGTCAGCTCGACAACGCCGTGACCACACCGCGTATCGAGACCTGGACGGGAGTGACGATCGGCCGCCGCGAGCCACTGGCCACGCTCCAGATGCACCTCGCGATCACGATGCCTGGCTTCTGCACCATGAGTCTCGACGAAGAGAAGAGCAGCGGCGTCGTCGCTCCCACCAACCCCCGCTTCTCGCTAGCCGCTGTCTCCGGTGACTCCTTCGCCTACCTCGTGGTCCGCCCGGCCGGGGACTCGGACGTCGAATACGGCGTTCACGCACTGGGCCAGCATGCACAGCAACTCGCTGATGAACTCACCGCGAGCCTGCGTGACTGGGCAACTCTCCGCCGCGGCGGCCCCGACCCGATCATCCGGGTCTATCCGGCAGACGCCATCGATGACCAGATCGTCGGCGACCGGGTCATCGACAAGGCACACAGCCGGATCTCCCTCTCCTGGCCCGCGGCCTGACGCCTCGCCGCGCCGCCAGGTCGTCCTGCACCACTCCACTCACGGAAGAGAGTGATCAACATGAGCACCACGGCCGTACTCGCCAAGCCGACGCCCTCGCAGGTCGAGGAGGAGGACGACTTCGCGCCCCTGAACGTGCAAGTCGTCCTTGCCACCCACCCCATCGGCCGGCTGATGTGCACCACCAGCGACGGCTGCGGCAACACCTGCACGAACGGGGCCAGCTCGTGCAACTCCCTGCTCCGCGACCCCGAGTGACGTAGTCGACGACAAACCCGGTTTGCCCAGCGGGGGCGTCGCACCCCCTCGGCGCCCCCGCGCCCGCTCGTGCCCCTCCCCTGTGAGCGACAGGACGGAACCATGACCTTCGACGTCACCTACCGGTGGACCGGCGCCGCAGTGCTCCGCTCCACCACCGCACCCACCCTCGCCGCTCCCGCCCAGGAATTCGACCTGGACGACCCGGCCAGCACTCGACGGTGGCTCGCTCAGCTCTTCACTCAACAGGACGTACGCAACGCGTTGTCCGCCGCCAGCCCTGCACTCACCCGCACCGTCGAGTCCATGGTCCAGGGCGCTCAGGTCCGGCCCCGGCAGATCCGCCGTGCCGCCCTCTCCGTCACCTCCTACCTGCTGCGGTGGCAGCACCGCCCCACGCCCTTCGCCCTGTTCGCCGGGACGGCACCCGTGACGGTCGGATCGAGACCCATCGTGCGATGGGGCGACGCCCACTCCGTCTTCCTGCGCGCCGACGGAGAGTGGATCAGCGACGTCGTCCGGACGCTGGAGGAGAACCCAGCCGTTCTGGAGAAGCTGTCCCTGGTGGCCAACAACGCCGCGCACCCACGCGGGAAGCGGCTCGCAGCACCCGGCATACCCGCCGACGGCCACGACCGGCTCATGGCGCCCGAGGAAATGTCCCTGCGCCTGACGCGCCCCGTGGAAGCCGCCCTGCAGGCGGCAGCCACTCCGATCACATACCGCGCTCTGCGCGAGCACCTGTCCGCGATGTTCCCGTCCGGAGCCGCAGGGAAGATCGACGCACTACTGCGTGACCTCGTCGCGCACAACCTGCTGATCACCAAGCTGCGCCCGCCGATGACCGTTCACGATCCGCTCGACCACGTGTGCCGAGAACTCGCAGGTGCCAACCTCACAGGCCAGGCAGAGGACTTGGACGAGCTGCGTGGCGCGCTCGTTGGTCACTCCGCCTCGGCCGCGGACACAGATCTGGGCACACTCACCCACCGCATGCACCAACATTCCGACGTCTCTCCGCTGCCCGTGGTCGTTGACACCGCCCTGGACTGTGACGTGCAGATACCCGGCGACGTCATCACGGAGGCCAAGAAGGCCGTTGCCGTGCTGCACGAGGTCAGTCCGCTGCCCCACGGCCATGACCAATGGCGAGACTGGCACTGGCGTTTTCGCGAGCGATACGGGCCCGGCGCCGCAGTACCCGTACTCGACCTGGTCAAGGACAGCGGACTGGGCTGGCCCGCGCAGTACATCGGGTCCGAGCGGCGCAAGGCGCCGGCCAAAGTCACCGACCGGGACCGGCTGCTGCTGCGTCTGCTTCAGCGTGCCGAGCTGGACGGCCACACCGAACTCGTACTGGACGACGCCAAGGTCATCGAACTCGCCGAAGCCGCAGCAACCGATGACAAGGCCTACAGCGACCGCAGTGAACTGGCCTTCGAGGTCCACGCCCCTTCGTGCCGGGCCTTGGCTGACGGCGACTTCCACCTCGCAGTCGTGGGTGTCCCCCGGCCCGCCAGCAGCATGTTGGGCCGCTCGGTCCACGCGTTGCCGGCGGCTGTGCAGGAGCAGATCGCCGACTCGTTCACGACGCGCCCGCACGCCGTCACGGCCCAACTGTCGTTCGGGCCCCGACGGCGCCGCAACGAGAACGTCGCCCGAACCGGACAACTCCTCCCCCGCGTGATCCCGCTCGGCGAGCACCCACCAGAGACAGGCGCGACGATCCGCCTGGAAGATCTCGTGGTGACCGCGAGCGCACGACATCTGTTCCTTGTGCACCACCCCACCGGCCGCCCTGTCGACGTCCGAGTGCCGCACGCCCTGGAGGCCGGCATTCAGACGCCGCCCCTGGCGCGCTTCCTCGCCGAGGTAGGCGGGGCTCGCCACGCCGCCTACGGCGAGTTCGACTTCGGGGCAGCGGCCCATCTGCCGTATCTGCCCCGGGTGCGCTACGGCCGTGCGATCCTCAGCCCTGCCCGCTGGCGCCTGGCCAGCAGCGAACTGCCAGGCCACAGCGCCACGCAGGAGCAGTGGGACGACCGGTTCGCCCAGTGGTGCCGCGCTCTGCGTGTCCCCGACAGGGTGTCCATGAGCGAGTACGACCAGCGCCTCTCCCTGTGCCTCGATCAAGCCGCCCACCGGTGTCTAGTGCGCTCGGCCCTCAACAAGCTGGGCGAACTGGAGCTGCGTGAAAGCCCCGGCATCGACGCATACGGCTGGATCGGGCGCGCCCACGAGATAGTGGTGGCCTTTCACCGTGAGACTCCGGCACCGCCCACGGACCCGATGCCGTCCGCCCACGTAGAGCGCCCGGCCCCGCTCCAACTCCCCGGCGCGGGAGACGTACTGCGTGCCAACCTGTACGGCCACCCCCGCCGCTTCGACGAGATCCTCACGACCTGGCTTCCGCTCCTCTGGGACCGGCTCGACCACCATGCGCAGACGGGATGGTTCACACGGCATCGCGACCTGTCCAGGCCCGAAGACGGCCAGTTCCTGGATCTGATGCTTCCCACGTCCCCCGACCGCTGGGCGGCGACAGCACTCACGGTGAACAAGTGGGCGAACGAGCTGCACGACACCGGCCTTCTCTCCCGCCTCACCCTGGAGACGTACCAGCCGCACCACGGGCGGTACGGGTCCTCGCCGGCAGCCACCGAGGCCGCGCATCAACTCTTCGCCACCGACTCCCACTTGGCCGTTGAACAGATCCGGTACGCCGACCAGCACGACGTCGACCTCTCGATGCTCACCACGGTCAGCCTGGTCGACCTCGCCACCCGGCTGCATGGATTCCGAGAAGCAGGCCTCGCCTGGCTCATCGACCACGCCCCCGCCCATGGCCGACCCGACCGCGAGCTGCGCCGCCAAGCAATCCGGCTCTACGACGGACACCCACTCCCCAACAGCGAACGACTCACCGAGGCCTGGGAGGCGCGCGCCAAAGCCATCGCCGCCTACCGACACGCTCTCCTGGACGAGGGGCGCGCCCCCGGCTCGATCCTGCGGACGCTCCTGCACCAGCACCACGTCCGCACGCTCGGCGCCGACCCGACCGAGGAAGAAGCCGTGCTGCACCTGGCCCGCACCGTGGCGCTTCGCTACCTGCCCCTGGAGGCCGTACGGTGAGCGCCCCGCTCGCCCGCGTCCATGATGTGCTTGCGGAGTTCGCGGGTCATCTCGAGCAGCCTTCAGCACCCGCCATCGACTCGCGTTGGGCAGGGCAGTCACTCGCGTCGGGAGCGGCCGGGACCGCACTGTTCCACAGCGAGTACGCCGCCCGGGGCCTGGCCAGGTGGGGGATCGCACACCAGTGGCTTCAACAGGCCACAGCTGACGACCTCAGCGCCGAGGAATCCACCGGCCTGTACCTCGGCGCGACCGCCGCCGCGTTCGCCCTCCAAAACGTCCCGCAGGACAGAACACCCCTGTATCAAGGGGCCCGTGACACGCTGCACCGCCACATCCTCACCCTGACCCACCGACGGGCCGATGCCGCCTTCGCACGCATCGCCCGACGCCGGCCAGCCACATTCGCCGAGTACGACACCTTCATCGGCCTCACCGGAATCGGCGCCTACCTCCTGCGCACCGACCCGAAGAGCAACGCCATGGAGCGCGTTCTCGACTACCTCGTCGCGCTGACCAAGCCGCTCGACGAACACACCCCCGGCTGGTGGGTCGACCACGACCCGTGGCGCGAGCACGCACTGCCCGGCGGCCACGGCAACTTCGGTGCGGCCCACGGCATCACAGGACCTCTCCTGCTACTCGCCCAGGCACTACGCCGAGGGCACGCGGTACCCGGGCACGAACAGGCCATCCGGACCATCTGCGACCACCTCGACACCTGGCGGCAGGACAGCGAGGCGGGCCCATGGTGGCCCGAACACATCACATTCGCCGACGTCGAGGCTGGACGCCCCCATCAGCGCGGCCCCGGCCGCCCCAGCTGGTGCTACGGCACCCCCGGCATCGCCCGCGCTGGTCAACTGGCCGGGATCGCCCTGCACGACAGCGCCTTGCAATCCGCCTACGAAGACGCCCTGTTCCACTGCCTCAGCGATCCCGTCCAGCTTGACACGATCACCGACACAAGCCTGTGCCACGGCTGGGCGGGCCTCTACCAGACCGCGTTCCGGGCCGCGCACGACAGTCTGACGCCACGCCTCCACCAGCTCCTGCCCCCTCTCGGGAAGCTCCTGCTTGCCAGTGCCCGCCCAGGCACGGAGGCGGGCTCGGGGTTCCTCGAAGGCGACGCGGGCTCCGCCCTCGCCCTCACCACGCTCAGCACCGCCACGGCGCCGACCACCGGATGGGACGCATGCCTCCTCATCGACTGATCCCCACCACGTACCCCCGCGTCACCGGCGAGGTAGCCAATGCCGTCCTAGACGTGCTCGCCGGCCAGCCAACTGACGGCGTCGCCCGCCGGATTGACATGGACCCCGTGAGCCTCTCCGACGCGGTGGATGCCTTCGTGGCCGCCGGGACGGACGCCACCTTCCGTCATCAGTACCGCCCCAACTGGCTCCAGGTGTACGTAGAGTTCCCCGGTTGGCACGACGCCGACCACACCGCCGCTGAACACCTCCTGCCGCTGCTACTCGACATGGAGAACGGTGGAGCGTGCTCCCGGTGGTGGTTCATCCGCAAACACCCGTACTGGCGACTGCGCATGCAGACCAGCGCCGAGAGTCACACTCGCGACGAACTCGGCTCGAGACTCGATGACTTGACCAGCGCAGGACACCTCCGCAGTTGGCACTCAGGCACGTACGAGCCGGAGACCGCCGCATTCGGTGGCCCCATCGGCATGATGAATGCCCATCTACTCTTCGCCGCTGACAGCCGCCACGTTCTCTCCCTATCCACGGTCCCCGAACTACCGCTCGGCCGCCGCGAGCTCTCCGTCCTCTTGCCCACAGTCATGATGAGTGCCGCGGGGTTGGAGTGGGGCGAGCAGGGCGACGTCTGGGACCTCGTCATCAACGAGGAGTGCCGCAACGTCGCGGATTTTTCGGACCAGGTCGACGCGCTCGCCGAAACGGTGCGGCCACTGCTCCTCAGCGGCCTCTCCAGGGATGGCGCCCTCTTCGGCCCGGGGAAGCCCCTCCACCCAATCGCGGATTGGGCGGCTGCGTTCGAAGCCGCGGGCCGCGCCCTCCAGACGGCGCATGCCTGCAACACCTTGGAGCGCAGCATTCGCAGAACGCTCGCGTATCACGTGATCTTCCACTGGAACCGTCTGGGCCTATCCGACGGAGTTCAAAGCGCCTTGGCCCTCGCCGCTCGCACCGCTGTCTTCGACCCGCCACAGTCGATCTAGGTTGTTGGGAAATTGCCGTGACAGACCGTCGGCAGGGAAAGGGAACCGGCGATTCGAGCAGCCAACGCCCCTATCTAGTGCCCGGCAGACAACACGCCTTCGACCCCAGAAGCACTAGGCGATCACTTACACGATTTCGGCAGGCACGGAAGGCTCTGTTCCGGCCACCGTTTCTCGTCATGCCGCCACCTGCACGTTCGGCAGAAATGCCCGAACAGGCCCTCACTGCCTGGGCTTTGCACCGCAGTGGATCTCGCAATCATTGTCCGATTTCGATCGGCATGCAGTCGAAATTTCGGGTCACCGGCTTTCATCCTTGTGGGTTCCATGTGGATTCTGTTCCCTTCCGGTGACCATCGGGGTCACTGATGCTGTCTGCCCATGGGGGGAAGATGTCACTTTCGCGCGCCCGAAGACGTGTCAGACCCACCGTGGTGGCCATGCTGGCCACCCTCGCCCTGGGAGCCGGTGCGCTCCCGGCCCTCGCCGCGCCCGAGCCGCCCGGCCCCTCCCAGTCGGCATGGGGCAAGAGCGAGCCGAAGGCAAAGGTCCCGCCGGTCAAAGTGGGCTCCACCCGGCCGGCGAAACCAGTTACAGAAGCAGACCTGTCGGCCGAACGCCGCGCCTGGCGGGCCGCGCAGAAGAAGCGCGCCACCGAGCCGGCCCCGACGACCGCCGAGGCGAAAGCAGCAGCGGCCGCCGCGGAGGACTACGTGCCCGAGGGACAGGGAGATGTGCCCTGGCACGAGATCTCCGACTTCCGCATCACCGACTCCCTGGTGACCCGGGTCAACTACTCCACCGGGAACCTGATGCTCGCCGCCACCGACTTCGAGGTCGCCGGCCTGGGCCGCCCGCTGCGGCTGGCCCGCACCTACAACTCCCTGGACGCGCCCTGGGGGAAGGTGTCCCAGCGGTGGTGGCAGGAGTACGAGCGCTACGCCCAGATCGGCGCCGGACAGGTGGTTGTCTACGATGCCACCGGCGATTCGCTGGCCTTCACCCAGAACACCGACGGCACGTACAAGACGCCGACGGGCTACTCCAAGGACCTGAAGAAGAACACGGACGGCAGCTACACGCTCAGCGACCGCAAGTCCGGGGTGAAGGACACCTACAACGCCTCGGGCACGCTGACCAAGGTCTCCGACCGCAACGGCAACACCGTTACGGTCACCCAGCATGATGAGACGGCCGAGCACAGGGGCTTCAAGCTCACCGAGACCCGCACCGGCCGCTCGATCGACCTGGTCAAGACGGACGCCTCGCAGTGGCAGGCCAAGGACCACACAGGCCGCACCGCCGTCTTCGACCTGAACCCGTCCGGTGACCTGGCGAAGACGACGGACACCGAGGGCAAGGCAACCGTCTTCGACTACGACTCCTCCCACCGCCTGACAAAGATAACGACGCCGGAGGGGCGGGTCACCGCCTTCACCTACGACGGCCAGAACCGGGTCACCTCGATGCTGCGGGCCACCGACTTCAACGGCTCCACCCACACCGGCCCCACCTACCGCTACGACTACTCGGCGAGTGATCCCAACGCGGCGGGCACAACCACGGTGACCGACCCCGAAGAACACACCACCACCTACACGCACGACGGACAGGGCAAGGTCTCCAAGGTCACCGATCCCCTGGACCACTCCCGTTCGCGCAGCTACGACGCGAACAACAACATCAAGACGGCCACCGACGCCATGGGGGCGGGCAGCACCCCTGGCAACGTGACGGC
Source organism: Streptomyces sp. UC4497 (assembly GCF_054871485.1). Classification (NCBI taxonomy): domain Bacteria; kingdom Bacillati; phylum Actinomycetota; class Actinomycetes; order Kitasatosporales; family Streptomycetaceae; genus Streptomyces; species Streptomyces sp. UC4497. Next base: position 10,704 of record NZ_JBTYHB010000044.1, read on the forward strand.
CTACGGCTGGGACGCCCGCAACAACCCGACCTCAGCGAAACTGCCCACGGGCGCCACCAGCGCGGTGAGCGGGTACCAGACCATCGCGGGAGCCGACCTGCCGGGCAGCATGACCACCCCGGACGGCGAGAAGACCGACTACACCTACGACACTGCCGGCAACACCGCGACGGTCGCCGTCACCGGGACCGGAGGCGGCACGACGACCTTCACCCACAACAAGGCCACCCCCACCTGCGGCGGCTTCGAGGGCCAGCGGTGCACCGTCAAGGACGCCCGCAGCAAGGTCACTTCGTTCCACTACGACACCAAGGGCAACCTCGACAAGGTCACCCCGCCCGCCCCGCTCGGCGCGACCACGTACACCTACGACAGCCTGGGCCGGCCCGAGACGGCCCTCGACGGGCGCGGGATCACCACGGTCTACACCTACGACCACCGCGACCGGATCACCGAGGTCTCTACCACCAACACCACCGTGCGCTACACCTACGACGGTGACGGCAATCTCAAGACGCGCACCGACGACATCGGCACCGTGGTGTACGACTTCGACCCGCTCTCCCGTGAGACGGTGCGCACGCTGCAGGACGGCTCCCAGACCGTCCTCGCCTACACCCCGGCCGGAAACGTCGACACATACACCGATCCCGGCGGCACCATCGACTACACCTGGGACGCGGCCAACAACCTCAAGTCCCTCAAGGACCCGTCGGGTCGCGTGACGTCGTACGACTACAACAACAACGACGTCCGCACCAAGACCACCTACCCCGGCGGCACCGTCCAGACCGTCACCCCGGACAACTCCGGCCGCCCCAAGACCATCAAGACCACCAGCCCGAAGGGCACCCTGGTCTCGCTCGCGTACACCTACTCCTACGTCTCGGGCTCCACGACGAAGGACGGGGCAAAGATCCGCACCTCCACGGATGCGGTGGCGGGGATGAAGACGACCTACAGCTACGACAGCGCCGGCCGCTTCTCCTACGCCAAGGAGGAGAAGGGCACCACCCTCAACTCCTCCTGGCAGTACTGCTACGACGGCGCCGGCAACCTCACCTCCCAAGGCGTCGAGCAGGGCTGCCCGCGCGGCACCACCTACACCTACAACGACGCCTCCCAGCTCACCTCCAAGAACGGCTCCACCACCAACTGGGACTACGACAAGACCGGCAACGAGCTAGCCGGCGCCTCCACCCCCGAAGGCACCCGCACCGCCGAGAAATGGTCGGACTTCTCCCAGCTGACCTCGCTCACCGTCGGGGGCACCACCTACCCGGCCGACTACGGCTCCACCGACTCCAGCGAACGCCACCGCCTCGGCAACACCTACTACCACCCCGGCCCCATCGGCCTGGCCGCCGAGACAACTGCCGGTGTGGACACCGGATTTGTCCGCGAACCGCAGGGCACTCTGAACTCCATGACCCGCAACGGGAAGGCTTACTACTACCTCACCGACGCCCTCGGCTCGGTGATCGGCCTGGCCGACGAGACCGGCACCAAGGTGAACACCTACGCCTACAGCCCCCGCGGCGTCACCCGCTCCACCACCAACGAACAGGTCCCACAGCCCTACCAGTTCGCCGGCGGCCACCAAGACCCCACCGGCCTCTACCACCTCGGCGCCCGCTACTACGACCCCAACATCGGCCGCTTCACCCAACCCGACCCCTCCGGCCAGGAAAAGAACCCCTACCTCTACGCCGAGGGCGACCCCGTCAACCGTATCGACCCCAACGGACTGCTCTCACTGGGCGAGGGACTTGGCCTTGCGGGAACAGTGGTCGGGCTCGCCGCTCTGGCTCCTGTCAGTGCGCCAGTGGCCATCGGCGCCGGCGCCGTTGGAACCGGACTGAGCGTCGCAGGATCCATCGCGTCCGGGAACTCTGCCGGACAAACCGCAGCCGTAGGGATTCTGGGGCTGGGTACTGGCGGTGTAGGAGCCGCGACCAAGCTTGCAGGCATAGGCGGCAAGACTGGCTTGGGACTCGATCTCGGGTACACCGCGCTGGGCTACTTCGGCGGCGCGGGGATAAGTGGAAGCTGGCTCTGAAAGGCGGTATCCGTGCACCTCGCCCTCGTAGGAATCGGATTTAAGGACAATCCTGCCGCAACGATAGTCCTCGGAATCCTGGTAATGCTGGTCGCGACTGGACTGCTCTACTGGCGCTACAGGAGCGAGAAGAGGAAGTAGGTCGATCCTCGGTAATAGCGCTTGGAGCTATCGCTGCACCAGCGCTCCAAGGGACACCGTTCGCATATCGCGATCGAAGAAGCGCACGGCCGCCATTGGCGGCCGTGCGCCCATCTCTTATCTAGAGCCTATCGACCCGTACCACCTCGGAGCCCGCTACCAACGACCCCCAACATCGGCCGCTTCACCCAACCCGACCCCTCCGGCCAGGAAAAGAACCCCTACCTCTACGCCGAAGGCGACCCCGTCAACCGCATCGACCCCACCGGATTGCTCGACTGGAAATCCTTCACAGTGGGAGTTGTCACCACAGCCGCAATCGGTGCAGCAGCCGTTACCGTCGGCGCGGCTTGCGGAGCGACAGCGGGCCTTGCCTGTGCCGCAGCCGGAGCGGTCACAGCAGGTCTGTGGGGCGGGCAGCCGCTGGCGGAACTGCCGCTGCACTCGGCGTTGACCCCGAGTCGGCCGTGATGTCCGGAGTCGGGGGCGGCCTTCTTTCACCGTTCGTCCCGGCTTTCCGCTGACTTGTCGAGGGCGTGCCCGGGGCCAAGCTGGGCACGCCCTCGGCGGAGAGGAGCTGAATTCGTGAACCGTCTGACCCGCGTGCTTTTGTGGGGGCTCTCCATGACAGCCATAGTCGTTGCGATGATGTACCCGTGGCAGGCGGGATGGTCACGTGGGCAGGCAGCGGTCTGGATGCTCGGCATTGCCGTGTTCACCATCACGGTCTCTCTCGGCGCTCAGCGTCTCGCCAAACAGCGTTCTCGCCGGAGTCGCGGGCGCCGCTGAAGAGAACCAGCCTCTACCGCCGGGAACGATACACCTCATTGTGTTAGCCGTTATAAGGAGCGGACATCCTCACCTACGGCTGACGTGCCACGAGCGAGCGCAGAGAAGTTGGCCTTGTCCGCCCAGCAGTGCCGGGCCGAAGGGACATAGCCTCGGCCCGGCAACTCTCCGCTGCATGTGGCTCCGATCCGGGACAGGTCCCCCAGGACTCCCCATCGGCACAGTCCTCGTAGTCTCCTCGCGAGTCTGAGTCGGTGTCGTCGGCGCCACGAGAGGAACCCGCCTGAATCACCTGTCGTGAGTCTGAACTCGCCCGTACCGCCACAGAACCAGAAGGGAGACTCGCAATGAGCGGGCCCTGGCGAGCAGAACAGCGAGCCAAGGGAGCCGCCCTGGCTCTTGCTGTATGCGCGATCACACTGGTGATCACGCTCGTGTGGGTCGAGCATCGAGCCCTTGCCCTCTGGGTCCTGCTGGGTACAGCCCTCCTGTCAGTAGAGCAACTGGCTCTGGGGCTACGGGAGGCCAAGCACGGCCAGCAGCAACGAAGAGATCCGTAGGCCCGCTCCCTCCGCCACGAGTCCCGCGTCTTGAGGCGACGCACCAGCTTCCGGCCCTCCCCCAAGGTGAGGACCGGAAGCCGTACGACCGCGTCACGCGCCCTCAGCCACTCCACAACGACGCGCAACATGCAGTCGCCGACGTCGGCCTCGAAGAAGAACTCACCTTTTCGGGAACCCCACGGCGAGAACCGTGAACAGCAGCGCATTTGTTAGTGCAGGCACATGTAGACCTCTCGGTAAACGTACGCCCCGGACACCCAACCCGTGACGCCGGTGGACTTGTCCGTTATGTAGTGCCAGTTGCCGTGGGTCTTGTGGACGCTGAACTTGTGCCCCTTGTAGAGCACACCGCGTGCGGTGGACTTGCTGGTCGCGTGGGAACGGATCGTCACAGCCTTCGTGAGGACCGTCCACGGTCCACGGCGGTCGCAATCGCCGCCAGGAGAAGGCGAGACCGAGGCGTGGGACGGTGCCGCTGTCGCGCTCGTAGCCGAGACGACAGGGGCTGCCAGTGCTCCGAGAATAGCGACGGAAGCAGCGAGTCGGGCAGTGTGCATGCGGAATTGACCTCTGTGATGGGCTGAGGAAATGCGGAAGCAGCCGCAGTCGGATTCCGTGCGGCCGAGCTCAAGAGTCCAGAGGATCCGCAGCTTCCGGTGACCGGAGATTGCGTGATATGCGGGCGCCACCCAGCACGGGCCACGTCCCAACGGTGGCTTCGGCGCCGGATTGCTTCCACGCCTTGCAACCGTTGCGAATGCCCGGTGGTGGCCTGCCGACTGCGACGGCCCGGCGGGGCTCAACGTCGACGATTGCGCTGACCGGCGGTGATGATCAAGTCGGGCTGAACCTGCTCGACGGCCTCACCGCCCGCGCGACGCCGCAGCACGGTGTGGAGCATGCCGTCGGTGGCGTAGATGCCGGGAAGGCGGCCGGCGAACATTTCCAGAACCATGCCGTCGGCAGTGAGGTGACAGGCGAGCGCGGTGAGTTCAGCAGCGTCGCGACGATCCTCCCCTCGGGAGGCGGGGTTCGTCGGTTCCGAAGGCGACTCAGCCCCGTAGTTTCAGCAGAGGCGGCAGGTGTAGATCAGCCAGCCGCATCTGACGTCGTCCTGGGGCACTCCCTACCCAGGCGACTGCACTATCGTTCAATTGCTCTAGTGCTATGCGAACAATGCACACCGAGGGGCGGAATGGATCACCCCGACCGGACTTCCCGCACCCAGCAGCCGGACCCGCTGCGGTGGTACGCCGGACTCCCCTGCCTGGTAGCCGCATTGGTGGTGGCTGCGGTGTTCATCGTGTCGTGGCCGAACCTGCCGGACCCCATGGCCGTCCACTTCGACGAGGCGGGGAACGTCAACCGGTCCTCCTCCCCAGCGGAGCTGCTACTGATCTCCGAAATGACCTTGCTCGGACTCGGCCTGGGGGTGTCCCGGAGCGCGGTACGAGGATCGCTCGCCCTACGAACGCTCTATGCCACTTCTGCGGCTGCGGCCGTCTCGCTGGGGTACCTGTTCACGGTGTTGGCGCTGGTGAACGCCGACGCCTCCACCGCTGACGAGGCGCGGATGCCGTTGTGGCACCTGACCGTCGCCGCGGGATTGGCCGCCGCCGCTATTTTCGGGGCGCACGTGCTGACGCGTCGGGAGCACCCCGATGGCACAGATCGGCCCACGGCATCTGGCTCCGTGGGCCATCGGCGAGGGTCGGGGTGATGGCTGGCGCCCAAGTGAGTGTCCACGAGGGCGGGCTGCCATCCGGCCGCCGCTGCTTCGCAGGCCCCGGACCCACCTCCCGCTTCAGCGGATCGACAAAGCGTGGGCCGACAAGTCCGGCCGTTGCCGGATCTCGAAGGCCGGGGATACAGGATCGCCAACGGCAGGCGCGGACTTGCGCTGCGATCCGGGCAGGCGGTGTGGCTGGAGCTGGACGACGGCAAGCAGTTCGTCGTGGCCGTTCACGACGCCGCCGCGGCGGCCGGGCTGCTCGGCGACCTGCTGGCCCGGGACGTGCGTCGGGACCACTGAGATGCTGATCCGTATCGACGCGGGCTCCGCCTCCCACTTTCGGAGCAGATCGCCGCCGCCGTGCGACGGGCACTGGCCGACGGCGCCCTGAACCCCGGCGCCCGGCTGCCCGCCGCCCGGGAGGTGGCGCGACTCCTCGACGTAAACGTCCACACCGTCCTGCACGGCTACCAGCAGTCGCGCGATGAGTATCTGATCGACCTCCGACACGGCCGGGGCGCTGTGGCGATCGCCGTCCCGGCGCAGGCGAGACGAAGCCACATCTCCCGGGCGCACCGGGAGGACCGCGTCGACGCCGAAGTAACATCAACACCCCTCTGTCCATAGGGTGCTGTGCATGGACAGCCATGACGTCACGGAGAAGTGGGCATGGGTCGGGGACTGGCTGCGTGACCGTGCGCCGAGGTCGCATGCGTCGCTGCGTCCGGGTGCCTCCGTCGAGCGAATGGCGCAGGCCGAACAGCAACTGGGTTTCCCCTTGCACACCGAGCTGCGCGGGCTGTGGTCGCTAAACGACGGTGTCAGCGACAGCGACGCGGGCGCGTTCCTCAACGGGCTGGGGCTGCTGCCACTGGACGTCGCCCTGGAGACCCGGGCGTTCCTCGCGGATGAGGATCCTGAATGGGGCTCGTTGTGGGTCCCGGTCACTGCCGACGAGGTCGGCGAGCCGTGGAGCGGAGACTTCATCGACTGCGGCACCGGCCTAACCGGCCACTGGTGCATGGATGAGGAGCCGGGCATGCATGGCGAGTTCGGCAACGGGCTGACCTTGCCGGGGCTCGTGGGGTATGTCGTCGAAGCGCTGAGGGCGGGCACCGGGCCGTTCATCGGTCGACCCAATGCCCCCGGGCTCGTGGACGGTGCCCTGGTGTGGGCAGATCCTCGCGACGTGCGCACTCCCGGCTGGGCGCCGGTGCACGCCTGATGTGATCACTGGCGCCGTGGTGAGCCAGCCTATGCGTTCGGCACGAACGTCGGCCCCCTCACTGCCCTCCAGGTACTACTACGGGCGGGGCGTACTGAAATACGTGCCGGCCAGGGCACCGTCGTAGCCCATGGACTGGGCGGCGGCCTCAAGGCTCGGGTGGTCACGACCTCCAGCGTCGATCATGGATTCGTAGTCCGCACGGTTCAGTTCGGGCTCGACCCACTCGTGGGCACAACGGCAGCGAATCCGGATGGTGCTGCGGTCACAGATCACCATCCAGTCACGGCGCGCGCCGCAGTTCGGGCACATCACGGGAATGCCCGTGACACGGATTTCCTCCGGGTGGGTGGTGGCACGCAGGCGGATGACGCCGTCACCGAGCTGCGTCTCCTGCTGCAGGCGCAGCAGCGGGTCCTCATATCCATCAGCGGCCGACGCAAGCGGTCTGGATATCTGGACATCTTCGCTAACCATGGGCCTTGTTCTCCTCGTTCTCTTGTTGACCAGCCGTAACAGCTTTCGGCCGGCGCAGTCCAGCCCTTTGCAGTGGTGTCAGTGCCGAGCCCGGGGACGGCGGGCATGGTCCGTTTTGGGGTGCGGCGTGGTGGTGGCCTGTGTCGGAACTTCGGTGAACTGGGGCGGCTCCGGTGGTGTCATGTGCGTCGTCGCTGTAGGGGGCAGGCCTGGCGTGGCGGGCAAGTGGGCGATGCGGCGCAGGCGCCAGACGAGTACATCGGGGACGCTGTCCGCCGTGACCAACTCTCGCCATTCGACGGCTTGTTGGAGAATGGTCTCCGCGTGGTGTCCGGCCCCCTCGGCCTCGCCCAGAGTGGCGACGAGGGCGTCCCAGCCGGGTCCGCGGTGGTCGGAGCCAGCGCGCTCGGGAAGGGCCTCCTCGAGGGCACGTGCATAGCGGTCTCGTTGAGGCGTGGAGAGTCGACGCCCACGTGCGTGCATCGCAGACATGGGGGTGGCGGCGGCGGTTCGGTAGGCGGCGCGGAGGTGTTCGGCGGCCTGACGGGCGGCGGCTGCCTGCTGGGCATGGCCTCGGGCCGAGTGCCAGCGGGTCGCGGCGATGGTGGCAAGGACCAGGGTGGACAGGAGCATCGCGGTGGCGCCGCCGTCCTCGCCGTTACCGAGGGCGTTGCCCGCCCGGGTGATGCCGCGTGCGGCTGCACGCAGAGCTCGATGATCCGCATGTTCGGCGCGGATGTGAGAGCGGGTTGCTCGTTCGAAGGCACGGGCGGCTTTGGCGAGTTCCTCGCGCGATGAGGTGGAGGCAGTCTGGGCGACGGCGTCCAGGACAGTACCGACTCCGACAAGGTGTGCCGCGCCGCTGGCGTCCTCTTGGCCGACGATTTGGGTAACCGCCTGTTCAACGGCAGCGATAGCTGCACGGCGGGCGTGCGCTGGGCGCTGGGCGATGTCCTTCGTCGAAGACAGATTGTCTTCGCGCACGCTGTCCTGAAGCCGTCGGCGGATCTGCGGCAGCGAGAGGTCTGGCGCGAGGCCGGAGCCGGGGAACCAGATCGGCTGTCCCGTACGGTTGCGGTCGCCCGGCAACGCCACCTTGTATCCAAGGGCATCGCCAGAGGGAGCGCGTCGGACTTCGAGGCGGAGGCCGGCCTCGGTGAGGCGGTGGAAGAACTCGGCTTCGTCGGCGGCTCCGGCCAGGGCCTGGCGGACGTGTTCACGAAGGGTTTCGCGGGCCGGTTCGGGGCGGCCGGTGCGTTCGGCTTTCGCGCGTTCGGCGCTGGTGGGACGTTGGGCCGCGGTGCCGTCGCCCTCGTTGAGGATCTGTAGACCCCATTCCTTTTCGATCTTGCGGCATTCGGCCTGGGCGCGAATGCCGTCTTGGTGGCGTCGTGGGCTGCGTCCGTCTTCGCGTTTGAGGGTGGCGACGATGTGGATGTGGTCGTCGGCGTGGCGGACCGCGACCCAACGGCAGGCCTTGTCGTCGCCGTACTCGGCGATGCCGGTCGCGTGGACGATGCGGCGGGCGACTTCGGACCACTCGGTGTCGGTGAGGTACCGGTCGCCGGGTGCCGTGCGGACGGGGCAGTGCCAGACGTGTCGGGCCGGGCGCCGGGCCTCGGGGACCGCCAGGACCGGAAGGTCCAGGGCGTCGGCGAGTTGCTTCAGCGTTGCTGCCCGGTCCCGTCCCGGGTCGGGGGCGAGTTCCGGCATCCAGGCCGTCACGAGGTGCGGATCGATGTGTTCGTCGCGCCGGCCAGGGCCGTAGAGGTAGGCGAGGAGGCCGTACGTACGGCCTCCGGTGGAGATGTCGGGGACCACGGCTGGTTACCGCCGGGCCAGTTCGATTGCCGCGGCCTCGACTCGGGCTGCCGCACGCAGGACTCGGGCGACTGCGTCGACCGCGTACTCGGCGTGACCGCCGGAGTTCAGGACACGGGCCACTTGGTTCAGGTTGTTGCCGACGCGGGCGAGCTGAGCGCTGGCCGTCATCAGCTCCTCGACTCGGCCACGCTGGTCCAACAGCCAGGATTTCGGACCACCTTGGGCTCGTGCGACAGCAACCGCGGCGTCGGCGATGAATCCGGCGGCCTTCAGGCCGACCTCGTCGGCTGCGCGGTGGACTGTGTCGAGTTCGTCGCGCGTCAGGCGGACGCTGCGGACTTGGTCGCGGTGCACGCTCTGACGCAGGCGTGGGCGCGTACGCACGTTGGCGCGTTCGTCATCTTCTCCACCCGGCTGCGATCCGCCCTCGGTCGCAGCCTCCGTGCCCGGCGCCCCCTGGTGCCGGGCCTCCCCCGCCTCCCCTGGGGCGGGGGCATGCCCTTCCGAAACTCCTCCGCGGCCTATGGCTGCGGAGGAGTTTCGGAAGGTACAGCTTGCTCGGCTTCGTTCCGGGCAGGGTGCTCCGCTCGGGTCGGGTGGTGTGCAGGCGTTCTCGCCAGGTGTCATCGAGGCAGTCCGGGTGCGGTGCGGCGGACGTCGTGCAGGACATCGGCTACGAAGTCGATTACGAGGACGGGGTGGTGGAGCGTGTGGGGCCTGCTGGTGGGCGTGCGTTGCACTGTCCAGGCGCCGTCGGGGCCAGGTTGGGCGCGGTGCAGGTGTCCGTATTTGGTGAGCACGGTGATCCACACGTTGGCTTCGGCGTGGGTGGCCGGCGTGGTGCGCATGGTGTGTCTCCCGGTTCGGGGAATGGGGCGAAGTGTGTCCGGCTTCCGGTGCGATGGCGTGTCCAGAACGCACCGGAAGCAAGGGAGTTCGGTCAGGCGGTCGGAGTGGTGTCCTGTTGTTCGGCCTCTTGGCGTAGGAGCCGCATCAGTTCGGTCAGGCGGTCATTTCCCAGCCCGAGGTCGTGGCTCCGGATGGCGTCCCCGACGACCTTGCGGGTGAGGCGTCCGGCCTTGGTGACCGCGGGGCGGGCGATGGAAAGCAGGTGTTCGTCGGTGACCGCCGTGCCCTTCCGGTCTTGGCGGTCAGGGCGGTTGGTGTGTCCGGCCTCCGGGACGGTCACCGGGTGCGTTTCCGGGGGTGCGGGCGTGTCCGGGCGGGGTCTGGTGGCCGGCTGTCCGGCCAGGTCGGCCGTGCGACCGCCGTGTTCCGGCTCCGGTTCGGTCTGCTTGTCCTGCAGGTGTCCGGACGGCTTGTCCGTCGTCGCAGGCTCCTTGGTGTCCGGCCCGCTGGTGACCGATAGACGACCGGAGTCCGCGGGTGACCGGTCGACAGCAATCGGGGCCGTGGTGGCGGATGTTGTGTCCTCGCGGACAGCAGCCGCCCACCGTGTCCCGACACTCAAGCCGTCCGGGGTCCCGGACACTTCTGCCTCAGCGACTCGGCGAGCGATGAGGATGTAGAGGTGGACGGCTCCGGCCAGGGCGAGCGGGGCCAGGGTGGACAGGACGCCGACGGTGACGTCCCCGAGCCGGAGTCCTGAGCCTTCGGAAGCCTGCTGGTTCAGGCGTACGGCGTGCAGGGCGTTGGCCCAGATGCTGGCGGCCGTTGCGGTGCCGAAGAGGAACCACACGTAGCAGCGGGCGGCGAGCGGGGCTGCGCGGAGGACCAGCAGTGCCCGGACTCCGTAGGCGATGAATCCGTCGATGACGAGGGGGAAGACGAAGGTCAGGATTCCGCGGATGTGGATGGCCGTGGCCATCTGTTGCAGGGCGTCGTACGAGAGGGCGCATCCGGCGGCGCCGAGGGCGACGATCGCGGCGCGGTCCCAGCGCGTGATGCGTGCGTGGATGGAGTCGGTGTCGGTCACGCTGCTGCCCCGAGGTCGTCCTGGCGACGGGCCAGGGGGACCACAGCGGACCGGGGTGCCTGGTCCTCGGCTTCTGCCTGGTCGCCGAGTTGGGTCTCCTCCACCGTCCGGTTTCGGATTTCCCGGCGGGTGCGGCGGTACAGCTTGTCCGCGTGTTCTTCGGTGATCTTGAGGAGCCAGGCGAGGCGCTCGGGTGTGACGCCGGACTGGTAGGCGGCGCGCACGACGGCTCGGCGTTCGCTCTTGGTGAGGTGGATGTCGCGGCCGGCCAGTGTGGCGTTGACGCGTTCGTAGTCGAGGCGGTGCTCCAACTTGCTGTGCAGGGGCTCGCGTTCTTCTTCGGTCATGCCGCCGCGGATGCCTTCACGGTCGCCGTTCTCGAGCGCGGCGTCGAGGCAGGTGCGGCGTACCGGGCATTGGGCGCACAGGGACTTGGCCTGGTAGATGCGGTCCATCTCGTCGGGCTCGGGGAAGAACAGGTCGAGGTCGACCTCGTGGTGGCTCGTCGGTCGGCAGGCGGCGTGTTCGTGCCAGGACTGGTCACCGAGGAGGCGGAGTGTACGGGGCTCGGTGGTGTGCATGGGGGTGTCTCCGTTCGGCCCCGGGCGGATTTGGGCAGGCGTGGGCCCCGGGGGGGGTGGTGCATGTGGGAGGCGAACCGGCAGTGTTCGCGGGTGAATTCAGCGGCCGGCCGCGGCGCTCAGGCGCTCGGCGGCCAGGGCGCGTCTGCGGTCGGGGCCGTCGAGGATGACCTTGTCGGTCATCTCGGTGAGGCGGGACGCGACGCGGTCGCCGATGTGGGCGCGCAGGTCGGCCATGCCGAGGTTGGTGGTGATGAGGGTGGGGAGCATCTCGTTGTAGCGGCGGTTGATCAGCCGCATCGTGATCTCCTCGGTCCATTCGCTGTTCTTGGCGGCGCCGAGGTCGTCGACGAACAGGAGTGGGCAGCGGGCCAGGTCCATGAATTCGCGTTCGCCGTCGTGGCCTGGGCGCGGGCGGATCTCCGCGTAGAGGTCGGCGGCGGTGACGGCCTTCCAGCGGAGCCGGACCCCGGCGATGAGGAGCGAGCGGATCGCGCCGTACGCCTGGTGGGTCTTGCCCGTTCCGGTGGTTCCTGCGATCAGGAGCGAGCGGCCCTGGGCGATACCCGGGGCACCGCCGGGCCCCGGGCGTCCGGTGTGGGCGACTTCCCGTACCCAGGAGGTGACGGCGGGGTGGTCGGCGAGGGCATTGCGATAGCGGGGCGGGATGCGGGAGTCGGCTGCCTGGAGGGCTGGGAGCGGCTCCGGGCGTTCGTCGGGGACAGCGGCCGGGTCGATGCCCTTGGCGGTGAGGATGTTGGTGAGGCGTCGTGCGAGGCCGCCGACGGGCTGGGCGTCATAGTCGCGCATTACAGCTCCTCGGCGTAGGCGGCGGCAGGGTCGGTCGGGTTGGCCCAGGGCCGATGGGCCGGGACGGTAGGCCTGGATTCCGGCCGGGCCAAGCCCGCGTTCGGGGCGTTCATGGCCTCGTGCACCAGGCTCGGCAGGGTGCTGGGGTGCAGGCCCTTGGCGCGGTGGCGGGTGAGTCCGGACCGGATGTGGTCGGGGTGAATGCCTTCGGCGAGGAGCTTGGCTGCTTCGCGGCCGAGGTGTCCGAGCACGTCGCGGGGTGGCCGGTGGGCGCATGCCGCGGCGTACTCGGCGATGAGTTGCCGGGCCGAGGCGGTGGCCGGTGCGGGGACGCTGGCGTCCCCCGTGGGGGAAGTAGTTCCTAGATCCAGGTTCCTAGGTCCTAGATCCGGAGCGTGAGGGCTCATGGAGGGCTCATCGACTGCTCCGTGAGGGTTCACTGAGTCCTCAGCAGTGGGCAGTTGACCTGCATCTTCGCGAAGCGCATAGCAACTCGACGTAGGCAGTGAGCCGTTGGTGCGTGCGTCATGCTTGCTCACTGAGCCCTCCGTGAGCCCTCCTTGCGTCTCGCGTGTGTCGTTCAGATCAGCGGGCGGCGCGTCATGGCTCGGGCAGTCCGGTGTGCGTATGCCGCTGGGGCGGTTGATCTTCTGATGCTTGGACCAGGTGACAACGTGCAGGTACGCCTTGCCGTCATTCCCGGGGTACCGGCAGATCAGGTTCGCGGAGGCCAGCTGGATGAGGTCGTCCTCGACGCCCATGGGGCCGTGGTCCGGGCGAAGCGACCACAGCGCTCCGGCGATGACCGCGGGCTGGTCGCGGATGCGTCCGCGGTCGTCGACCTGGGTGAGGAGGCCGAAGAAGGTGCGCTCGGCGCTCAGGGAGACAGAGGCCAGGGATTCGGAGGCGAAGGCCTCGGGCTTGATGGTGCGGATGCGGGCCATGGTCAGCGACCACCGACCGCAGCGTTCCGTGTTTCGGTGACGCGCAGGAGCCCGCCGGTCCTCAGGTCGAGGTCGTGCTCCTGGCGCCAGTCCACCTCGGGGCAGGCGCGGATGATCCACCGCGCTGCGGTACGTGCTTGGGGCGGGGCCAGCGGGAGGCGTCGACCGGAGTCGTCGTACGCGCTCGCGTGCGGGCTCGGCCAGGTCCTGGCGGGTCCTCGAAGGGTGACGCGGAGCGTGTGAGCGCCGGGGATCATCTCCGCCAGGAGCCGGGACAGACGGAGCCTGCGGGCAGTGGTGGGCACGGCTGTGCGCTCGGGCGCTTCGACCGCGAGTGCCCTTCCTGGGCGGTGCTCGGGCATGCGAGAATTCCTCACTCGTAGGTGGAGTGGGGCGGCCGTTCTCGTCGAAAAGGTCAGCCGACCCGCTCTGGTTAGGAATCCGTCGCCCTGAGGGGCGGCGGCCTCGGCGTCCGGAAGGTGCGAACTTCTGGGCGCCGGTTTCATTTCCCCTGGCCGGGGCGCCGTCGTGGGCGTCTGGGTAACTCCAGCTCAGCTCCTTCGCGTTGGACTGTCTCGACGCTCTCCGCCGAGGGACCAGCAACATATGCGTGGCGCCTTGGAAGCTCCAGCGGATCGCTGTCGCTCATCCACTTCGACGCCGACTCGACGCTTACGCCCCATCCGGGAAGATGCGCCCAGCCCGCAGCCAGCCCTCACCTGCCCTGGAACGGGACGCCACGCTCGGCGCGCAACCCGGCTCGACCTGGGCAGGAGGACAGCGAAGGGTGTAGGTTGAACACCTCGGTTCGCCAAACTGAACCTATCCCGGTTTGGACGCCGAATCAACATACTGAAGTTTCCGCGATTTAGAGAACCAGCTTCGGGAGAGCCTCCAGATGGCCCCTCGCCACTTCGACCGTGACCGGGTGCGCGCCCTGCGCCGCGCCCGGAACATCACCCAGAGCGAGCTGGGCGAAGCGGTCGGCGTGGGCGACTCGACGGTGGCCAGCTGGGAGCTGGGCTCCTCGACACCGGACGGCGAGAAGCTGCCCGTCCTGGCGAAGTTCTTCGGCCTGCCTCTCGACGAACTCTTCCCCCGAAGAGCGGGCGACCTTCCCGACCTCGCCGATCTTCGCTGCGACGCCGGCTACAGCCAGTACCAGAGCAGAGAGCTCATCGGGACGAAGAGCTCCGGACCGGTCGCCAACGCCGAGCGCGGCAAGCGCCGACTGAACGTGAAGTTCCAGGAGCCCCTGGCGAGGGCCTACGGCGTGACCGTGGACGAGCTCCTCGCGGCACAGGAGCGATCCTTCGGCAACGAGGTGCCGGATCCGGCGAGCGCCTCGGTAATGCCTCGGACCGTGGCCGAGAAGATCACGTATCTGCTGGAGCACTCGTATCCCGGAACCCAGGCTCCGCCCTCGGATACGGAGATCGCCCGGGCGGTCAACGAACACGCGGGCGCGCAGGTCATCACGGAAGACGGCGTCCTCGCCCTGAGAACCGGAGACGACGAGGAACTGCCCCCGATCGTCGCTGACGGGCTCGCCGAACTGTTCGGTGTCTCCCCGCTCTACTTCCAGACCGACGACAGGGTCGCCCGGCAGGTCGTCGAAGGCCTCCGCCTTCTGGCCGCTGTACGCACAGGTGCCGTCGGACGGGTCGCCACGCGAGGACTCGGCCCCGAAGGCATGTCGGACGAGCTCCTGGCCTTCCTCAACCAGATGGTCGGGGAGATGGCCGAACGAGAAGTGCCCGGGACCGACGGCCCCGGGCACTGAGTAACTGCATTCTGCCGGTCAGGCGTTGGCGCCAACCTCGTAGTGCCTTCCCGCCGCGATGACAGTCTCGACGGACTTCAGGGCCCCGAGGTCGGCGAGCGGGTTGCCGTCGACGACGAGGAGGTCCGCGCTGTAGCCGCCCGTGAGCTGTCCAGTCTTGTCACCGACTCCCAGCGCGCGGGCGGCTTCCGTGGTGGCCATCGCGAGGATGCGCTCCTTGGGCAGACCTAGGTGCTCGTAGAAGGTGAGGCTGGTGGGCAGCCCGTCGAAGCCCGCTCGCTGCACGCCCGCATCCGTTCCCGCAATCAGCCGTGCACCGGCGTTGGCCATCTGCCGTACGGCGTCGAACATGGCCTCCGCGCGCTCGGCCCCGAAGAACTTGGGCAGCATCGGCCAGTGCGGGCTGACCGCCGGGCACACGTAGATGTCCTTCTCGACGATCTGAGCAAGCACGTCCTCGCGGACGTCGAATCCGTCGGGCGTCATCCAGGTGCAGTGCTCGATGGTGTCGACGCCGACCTCGACCGCGGCGGTGATGCCGTCGACGCCGTGGGCATGCGCAGCGACGGGCAGGCCGGCGGTGTGCGCGGCGTCGACGAGGGACGCCAACTCCTCGTGGGAGAACTGGGATTCCCAGCTCTTGGCGCCGCCCTTGGTGAGCCCTCCCCCGGTCTCCATCACCTTGATGACCTTGGCGCCGGCATCGATGTTGCGCTGCACGAGGGCACGCACTTCGTCGGTTCCGGACACTTCGCCGCCGAGGAACCAGCAGTGGCCTCCGGGCGGTGTGACGGGCGTGGCCGCCGAGACGATACGCGGGCCGACGGCCTGGCCCTCACTGACCGCTTCCGCCAGGCGCAGGGCGAGGCCGTTGCGGTCGCCGAGGTCACGCGCAGTCGTGACGCCGATGCTCAGCAGCTGCTCAGCATGGGTCTTCATGTCGGCGAACAGAGCCTCGTCGTCCTGTTCCTGGAGCGTGGCGACCGGATCAGGTCCGGCATCGAAACAGAGATGGACGTGGGCGTCGATCAGTCCGGGCAGGACGGTCCCGGCAGGGTAGGAGAGCCGGGGCTCGTCGGGCCGGGCATGACGTTCGACCTCTTCGCGCGGACCGACGCAGGCGATGACACCGTCCCGTACGAGAACAGCCCCGTCAGGCATGACCTGTTGGTCGGCTCCAGCCAGAACGTGGGCGGCGGTGATGAGCATGCGGAGGCTCCCTTTCTCAGGTGGGGCGGTTCAGTTGACGGAGCGCAGGGCGTCGGACAAGGCGAGGAGTTCTTGGATGTCGGCCTCACGGCTGCGTTGTCTCGGTATGGCAGTCAGGGGCGGAGCCGACGCGGGCTTGGCCGCTCCGTTCAGGTGGGCGTGAACAGCGTCGCGAAGCCGTTGTGCGGCCAGGTGTTGTGAGTCTGGCGCGAGCAGTTGGTCTCCGCCCTCCCCTGCCGGTGCCAGGTACGGACCGATCTCGACGAGCCCATCCCGGCACTCCACGATGCGACGGTGGTGCCGCCTGTGCACGCCACGAGCGCGCCACCGATCCCGCAGGGAATGCGAGTGAGTGCTGAGCACGGCGTGCGGGGCAGCCTCCGCCATCAACATCCACAGCGGTTCGAGGCGCGCATGTTCGCGTCGATGCCGCAGCCACAGGCGACACAGAGAGATCCTCGCGCGAACTCCCGGGTACGTGATTCCGAAGACGAACAGCAGGGTCGACACCACGAGAAGCAAAGCGACCCCAGCCAGCACCGCGCCAGAGACTTCCCCGCCGCGCCACCTGATTCCGACGATGACGGCCCGAATCGCGCACGCGACCGCCATACCGAACATGCCGGCCCCCGCCGTCCACAGACCGGTCGAGTGCGGCTTCGTCGACAGCCGGGCGTAGCGGCGGGTCCAGAGGGCGGCGGCGGTCAGCGCGTACATCAGGTACAGGCCCGTGACCACGTAGAAGAAGGCGACCTGCCAGATGGTCATGTCTGTGGTGGAGAAGCTGCCGGCCAGTGCCTGATGCGGCACGGTCGCGGCGGCAACGATGACGGCCACTGCCACGACGGCAACGACCAGCCCCTCAACGCGGGCCCGGCGTCGACCGCCGTCCCCGTCTGCGGCCGCGTACAGGTAGAAGCACATCAGGAAGTACACAGTGGCAAGGAGCAGTACGTTCTGCACGACTTTGGCGGCGCCGTGTCCGGCCACCGTGTCGAATCCGGTCGCACCACCGGGCATGGCGACGGGGTAGGACATCGCGGCGCACGTCAGGCACAAGGTGACCGAGCGCAGTGACCGGTTCTGCGGCGCCTTGGCCAGCTGATAAAACTTCCAGCCGACGGCTGCGGCGAGCGCGACCAGGAACAGGACGGCCATCTACAGCCATCCCTGGTGGTCCCCGAGTGCGGCCTGTACGCACCGCACCGACGGATCATCGCTCTGCCGACCGGGCGCGACGCGGTCGAGAATCGTCGCCCACTCCCCCACGATCGTCGCCACGAGCTCGGCCTCCTGCTCCTCCTTGGTGTCGTAAGAGCACCGAAGGAGCGCACGCTGGATCGCGTCCGCCTTGAGCCCGGGCAGAAGCGACTCCCACACGGCGGTCCCGGGCGGTCCTGGATGATTGGCCAGGATGTGCCCGAGTTCATGCAGGACGATGTGGTCCTGATGATGCGGGGTCGTCTCCTGCTGGAACACGATCACATCGGCCGTCGTCATCTCGAGCCAGGCGCCGAGCGGTCCGTCGCTCGGCAGCGGAAACGCCCGCAGCTCGATGGGCCGCCCGCGTCGGCGGGTGAGCGCCGCGCACAGGTCCGGCACGCTCAACGGCGGCTGCACATCGAGTGACCGCAGTAGCCGACGAATCCGACGCTCCAAGTCACGGATCCCGGCACGCCCCTCATCACGCTGCTGACGCAGGCCGGGAAGCATTCGCCCGGTGCTGTTGTCCGAGGCCGCCCCCTCCTTGGGTCGGCTGCGCAGCGAATCGTTTCTGGCTGTTCGCCACAACATGGACACGGCCGGTCAGCTCCCTTACTCACACTGCTATTGCTCCAGCAATGTTGCACAGGGACTTTCGCTACCAGCAGTAGCGCTTCCGACGCCGCCCATTCTGACGGTTCGCGACCAGCTATCGGAATGTCACAGCCTGCATATGCCAACGCATGGAGATAATGGTACATACACGCTTAATTTTCTCGATCGAAAGGCGGGTGCGATCTACGCGTGAGTGATGCAACCCATACGGGGAAGCACGCAGTGTCTCCTGAGCTGGGGGCTCTACTCCGACACTGGAGGAGGCGGCTCGACTACCGCCGCATTCCCGGCATCGATTCCACACGCAGACGACTGAAAGACGGCTTGACCCAAGAGGAAGTGGCAACTCTCATCGGTGTCGCCGGTTCGTGGTACCGCCAGTTGGAGGGTGGCGGTCCTCGCCCAGTGTCCGAACAGGTCGTTCAACGTCTGGCCATGACTCTCAGACTCGAAGAGGACGAGCGAGTCGTCCTCTATCAGCTGGCCCTGGGCCACGCCCCTCCACCGTCGAACGCCGACCTTGGCGAGCAGACCGATGTGCATCTACAGGTCGTCCTGGACTCGCTGCTCCCCCACCCTGCCTACGTGTCGAACCTCTGGTGGGACATCGTCGCCCACAACCAGCCCCAGGAGGACTGGTTCCCGTGGTTGCCCTACGAGCGCAACCTGATGCGCTTCGCCTTCCTCTACCCGGAGGCACGCGACCAGCTCGTGAACTGGCGGGAAGATTGGGCCATTCCCTTCCTGGCGCAGATCCGGTTCGCCATCGCCACCCATCCCGACACCCCAGAACTCCTCGGTCTCCGAGACGAGATCCTGGAAGGAAATGACGAAGCACGCGACCTCTGGGCGACGCACCAGGCGCAGGCCCACCCGGACGGGGATGAACGCCGGTTCTCCTTGCCGCACCACGGCGGCGAGGAGATTCGAGTTCGCATCATGGCCTTCGCCCCGATGAGCAAACAGGACCAACGCCTTGTCATCCTGTTGCGTTTATAGGAACGGGATCGCAGACTGGCTTCTGAGCTCTCCCCTGAGTGCGGGCTCTCATTAACTGTTCACGCGTTACGCAAAGCGTCGAAGTCCAGGTTATGGAAAGCATTTTCGACGAAGCGGGCCGCGAGCCGCTCGGCAGCCTTCAGGTCTTCGTCACGGTCGATGGTGTGCTCACAGACTTGTAGGGCGACGCCGACACAAGCCGCGGCGAGAGCTGAAGCACTGGACCCAAGGTCGGGTCCGAACACTTCTTGGCGGTGAGTGATCAGAGCGGTGAGTTGCTCGGTTACGCCGTTCACGACCTCCCGCCTGAGAGTCGCCGGCCGGTCGCCGGTCTTCTCGCCCCGGAACAGCAGGTTGAAGCCCTCAGCTCGTTCGGTCGCGAACCGGAAGAGCGGCTCCATGCCAACCTCCGCCAGCTCCCCGAGCGGCAGACCACTCCCCCGCTCGTAGGCGTCGACCACCCATTCCCGGAAGACCTCGGCCTCACGTCGCACGACGTGCAGGTAGATCTGCTCCTTGTTGCCGAGCCGCGCATAGAGAGTGGGCTTGGTCGTCCCGGCGCGCCTGGCAATGTCCGCGACCTGCGCGGCGGTGTACCCCTCGGCGTGGAAGACGGCACGTGCCGCGTCGAGGAGTTGGCCTTCCTCGAAGCGGCGGCCGCTCAAGCTGGTGGTTGCACGTGTGGACACCGTTCAAGTCTACGGAGCACCTGTACTTCACTTCGACCACCAGCTTGGCTCGCTCTCCTCCGCCCTCCATGAACGGACCTCGCTCGGCCTGCTCACCGTGCCTGCCCACGCGGGGACCGCCGACTGCCGTCACGGCCCGGTAGGTAGCCCTTACAGGCCAAGCGGGTGCCCTCGGGCACCAACACCCGCGCAGCCGGCCGGGTCTCTCGAACTACACCGATCTCCTCGTAGGCGAGCCAAGCGTCACCGTCAGCCCTGCGTGTCTCCCTCGGGACAAGCGGGGAAGAGTTTCCGCGAGTCGCTAGTGGGCGTTGCGGGGGCGTTCGGGTCGGTGAAGCGGCAGCCGAATGTCAGGGCAGCGACCTGCTTCCGGTCGAGGATGTCGTCGCCGGCGGGGCGGGCCGTCTCCTCCCCCTGGGCCTCGCGGCGTTCCACCCAGCTGGTGAGGTCCTTCCACGCCTTGCCAAGTTCGACGTCGGAGAAGTCGCAGTGCATGGCGGACCGGATCTCGCGGTTCACGAGCAGGTCGGACTGGCCATTGTCGGCCACCTGCTTGGTGTAGGTCTGCTGCATGGACAGCGGCACGAGCATGTCGTCCATGGTGTGCATGCTCATCACGGGAACGCCCGGCTTGCCCAGAACGCGGGGCATGTCATTGAGCTCCATGCTGTTGCGCTCGTCCCAGTCGTCCGGGGCCACGCGCTCGATCGTCGGATTGATATCCACCGGTGTGGTCGGCTCGTAGCGCGTGGTGAGGTTCTGCGCCTGATGGCCGGCAATCGTGGGCAGCCCGCCCACCAGCATGGCATCCGCGTAGAGACCAAAGGCCGCATCTGCTGCCGGTCGAGGGCCGCCGGTCAGTTCGGTGAGCATCTGCTGGTACTGGCGTCCGGCCACAGTCGTGGGGTTCTCACCCGGCTTCAGGTCGGTAATCCCGAGCCGCTTCTTGATCAGCGGCAGCGCGTCCGTCTGGTAGTCGGCCCCCGCCGGATAGGCGTCGACGCCGGACAGGGCCTGGGCCGCGAGGTTTCCATCGAGGAAGTAGTCGTAGAGTCTGCGAGCGCCGACCTGGCCGCACAGGGACAACGCACCGTCGTAGTACTTCGGGTGCTCCTCGAGCGAACGGGCGACCACGTGACCGCCCATGGAACCGCCGGTCATGTAGGTGCGGCTGGGCCGGTGGCCGAGCAGTTCAGTGGCTGCGTACTCGGCGAGATCGTGAGAGCTCGTGACCGCGGGACCCACGTTGTAGCCGGTGGTGGGGAAGCTCGAAGCGACCCAGGCGTAGCCCTCATCGACGAACTGCTTGCGCAGCCCGCCGACCGGTGGTTCCGCCTTGAGCTCGGTCCCGTCGCCCTGATCGCCATGGGCCCAGACGACAAGCTCTCCATTCCACTTCGGCGGGACCTCCAGATAGTAGGCAGCGTGGCGGTACATCCCCTGGACGACCTGGGTGGGCTTGCCATCGACCATGAGCGGGGGCAGCTGCGGAGTGCCGTCGGTGTAGCCGGGCAGTGGCTCGTTCCCGCCGGGATCATCGGCGCTTACGGGCCCGGCGGGTGACAACAGCAGAGCAGCGGCTGCGCACACTGCGAGCAGGGATGAGCTCCGTGTCGATTTCATGTCGACCTCCATCGGGCTGGTGTAGTCCCGGCTCGGCGCACCGAGTCGGAGTGAGGTGGGGGCAGCGGCTCATTTCGCCTACCGGCACGAGCAGAGTGTGGCGCCCAACAAGACACGACCGAACCGCTGTTGCTGTTGCTCTTGCTGTTGGTGGCGCTGTCACACGTCGGTCGGGGGTCCGGAGCGACGGCTCCCGGCGGTTGGTGGTCCACAGACCGACGTGGTGAGAGGCCGGGAGTGCTATCGCCGCGAGCATGACAAAGGTTTCTCCATCACACACCAATCTCCATTGGCCGCCGTCAATCCCGGCTCCGCGTGCCGACTCAGGTCGGCACACAAAGTCCGGTGGCGGGGTGGACTCCCCCCACTCAACGCCCCTGCCACCGATCCAACTACTCGACAGCACGGACGAAAACGGGCGCCCCTTCCCCATGCTCGTGTTGCGGGGCAGGGGGAAAGCAGGCAGGCGTTCCGCGGAAACCCGCACTCCCACCTTGAGCCAAGCTAGGCCTTAGCTTTACTTCAGGTCAAGGTGTCGGTCCGTCAGCGTCCAAGCAGCCGGGTAGCCATCCGGTCGAGCGTGGCATGCGCGGCATCGAGGCCCACGAGGTTGAGGTGCCCGTGAATCACCCCTGCCGAGAGCGCTTGTTCGACGTCGACCCCGGCAGCGTGGAGCTGCTCGGCGAACTGTTCACCGCTGCTGCGCAGCGGGTCGAACTCGTCGTTGTCGATGTAGGTGGGCGGGAAGCCGCTCAGGTCCTGCGCAAGGCCCGGGAAGGCGTACGGAGGCGCCGCCTCGATCGGTACGTTGCCCAGGTAGGGGCCGAACACCTGGTCAAGGTTCTTGGTGAGCAGACCGAAGGCCGCCGGGAGTTCGGCCAGGGCGGCTGCCAGTTCGCGCGAGGGCCCGGGCAACGGGGCGTGCACCAAGGGGTAGATCAGCAGCGCCTGCCAGGGGGGTTCGCCCTCGTCGCGCAGGCGCAAAGCGGCTCCGGCCGCGAGGTTGCCGCCGGCGCTGGCTCCGCCGACGGCGATGCGGGCCGAGTCGACGCCCAGGGCGGTGGCATGGTCGTGCACCCAGCGGTAGGCGGCAACCACGTCGTCGTGCGGGGCAGGGAAGCGCACGTCCTCGTTGCACAGGCGGTAGTCGACGGAGACCACGACGGCGTCGGCCCGGCCTGCGATCCCCCGGGCCGTCTCGTGTGCCTCGGGCATGTCGAGATCACCGGCGACCCAGGCACCGCCGTGCAGCCAGACAAGGCAGGGGCGCGGCGACTGCGCAGGGCTGGCCGGGCGGTAGACGCGCACCGGGATCGGCGCCTGCGGGCCCGGCACCTTCCGGTCGTCGATCGCCAACTCCCAGTCTTCGTACGGGCCGTATGGCTCGGCGAGCGGCTCGAAGTCGCGGGCGGTGAGGTCTTCTATCGGTCCATCCGCCAACCGGCCCGCTCGCTCTGCGAGTTGGGGGTGCAAGGTGTGCTGCGGCGTGGTCATTGATGGCTCCTCCGACAGGGGCGGGTCGTGCTGTGGCCGACGTGGGAAGGAAGTCACTGCGTGGCGCTCGTAACGTCGGCTGTCTCCGCGCGTACCGAGGCGGCCAGTGCGTGGACGGCCTCCTCGTCGAGGCCGAGCATCGGGCCGACGAACCGGTCGAGCGGAATCTGCCCGGCCATCTTCAGCGCCATGGGCGCGATTCCGTCGAGCTGGACGGCGCCTGGGCGGGCGGCGAGGCGCTCGCGCAGCAGCTTGCCGCCGACGGGGTGGTCGAGCCATTCACCGAGCAAAGACTGGGATGTCAGCTCGTTGGTGATGCCATCGCCCGGGGTGTGCAGCTCGGCGCTCAGCCGGATGTCCCGTGAGGAGGCGCCGAGCTCGACAGTGAATACGCCGGGGTCGACACGCCAGCCGCCGCGGCGGGTCGAGTACCAGGCCAGGTCACGGCCAGTGAGGTGAAACTCCGCCCGACCCGATTGCCCCGGCTGCAGCGCCAGTTTGGTGAAGCCGCGCAGTTCGTGTCGCGGGCGAGTGGGGTGCGCCTCGTCGAAGGCGACGTAGAGCTGGACGATCTCCGCGCCCGCGTGACTACCGGTGTTGGTGATCATGGCTCGGACCGTCCACGCGTTGTCGCCGGTCTGCTCGACGTGCAGGTCGCTGTAGGCGAAGGTGGTGTAGCTCAGGCCGTGGCCGAAGGGGTAGGCGACCGGCAGATCCATGGTGTCGTAGTGGCGGTAGCCGACGTAACGGCCCTCGCCGTACACGCTGTGTCCGTCCTGGCCGGGGAAATGCGGGTAGGAGGGGACGTCCTGGAGGCGGAGCGGAATGGTTTCCGTGAGTTTGCCCGAAGGGCTGACCGCGCCGAAAACGAGGTCGGCCACGGCCGTTCCGCCAGCCTGGCCGCCTAGCCATGTTTCCAGCACGGCCGGTACGTCGTCATGCCACTCGCTCACCGAGACCGTGGCACCGTTCGCCAGAATCACTGCGACCTGCGGGCACTCCTTGGATACCGCACCGACCAGCTCACGCTGAACTGAGGGAAGTTGAATGTCGGTACGATCCTCTCCCTCGGTCTCCGAGTCGTCCGGCAACCCGAGGAAGAGCAGCACCACGTCCGCCTCGGCCGCGCACGCCACCGCCTCCTCGGTGAGCGCGACATCGGTGGTGCCGTCCACTGGGAAGCCAGGGGCGAAGGTCAGCTCAAGGCTCGGCCCGGCCGCTGCGCGCAAGGCATCCCAGGCGTTGTCGAGGCGCGAGGGGTTCACGCGGGAACTGCCGTGTCCCTGATAGCGAGGCGTGCGGGCGAACTCTCCGATGACCGCCACTTTCAAACGCGCCGCCGGGTCCAGCGGCAGCAGGCTGTCCTCGTTCTTCAGCAGTACCGCACCCGCGCCCGCCGCCTCACGGGCCAGCTCGTGATGGGCACTCTCGTCCCAGTCGTCGAAGCGCTGGGCCCGGTCCATCCGCTCCTGGAGGTCAAGGAAGCGGCGGGCAGCCGTTGCGACGACCTCCGGGTCGAGGCGCCCCTCCTCGACCGCCGAGACGATCCGGTGATCCGTACCGTTGGGAGGCATCTGCAGGTCACAGCCCGCAGCAAGCGCGGCGACCCGGTCGGTGACGGCGCCCCAGTCGGACATCACCAGTCCGTCGAAGCCCCACTCTTCACGCAACACCTTCGTGAGCAGCCACGGATTCTCGCTCGCGTACACCCCGTTGACCCGGTTGTAGGCGCTCATCACCGTGTACGGCTTCGCCTCCCGCACGATGTGCTCGAAGGCCGGCAGATACAGCTCCCGCAGGGTGCGCTCGTCAATGTCCGCACTGACCCGCATCCGGTCCGTCTCCTGGTTGTTCACGGCGAAGTGCTTCACACACGCGCCGATGCCCCGCGACTGGATCCCATTGATCAGAGCCGCCCCCAAGACGCCGCTGATGTGCGGGTCTTCGGAGAAGTATTCGAAGTTGCGCCCACACAGCGGACTGCGCTTGATGTTCACACCAGGACCGAGCACCACGTCGACACCCAGCGCGGACGCTTCCCGGGCCAGCGCGGCCCCGACCCGGTGCAACAGGGCAGGGTCCCAGCTCGACCCCATGGTGACGGCGGGCGGATAGCAAGTGGCGGGCAAGGCCTCGGCGAACACGTTCCCATCGTCCGGCTTGCTGTGCCGCACCCCGTGCGGACCGTCAGAGACGTGCAGGGTTCGCACGACGTCACGGACGGCGGTGGTCGACCAAGGGCCGGCGCCCGAGGTGAGGGACGCCTGCTCGAGGAGGCTGAGCCGGCTGGGCTGTACGGGTGACATGTGCTTCCTCAGTAATAGATGGTGCTCTGTGGCCGCTGCTCGACAAGGACCGTCTTCACGCCAACTCGGGGACGAGCGACTCGATCGCGGTGTGCCGCTGGTGGTCGCGCACCATGTCCCGGTCCATTCCGCTGGTCAGCAGGCAGAAGGAGAGGCCGGTCTCGGGGTCCGCCCACGTGGATTGGCCGCCGGCTCCGGTGTGGCCGAAGGCACGTGGTGAGGTATTGCCGCCGTACGGACGCATCCGCAAGGGGGCGTCGTACATGGGGAGTTCCAACGACCCGGCGTCGTGCGAGCCTGCGATGACCAGGCCGATACTGCGGTTGGCGGGGGCGTCCGAGCGCAGTGGGTCGGCTGGAAAGGTGTTACGGATCCGGCCCGTGGCGTCCGCCAGCACGTCCGGCCGCCACAGGCCGGACGTGTTGTGAAGCAGCTCTTGATAGAAGAGGGCAACGCTCGCCGCGTCGGAGAAGGCGTTCGCACCGGGCACACCGAGCGAGACCAGGTCCGGTTCATTGGCGACAGCCAGCACCACGGCGTCGCTCGCTTCCAGAACTGCGGCGTCGACCGCACGGCCCATGATCACTTCCAGTGCCTCCAGCGGGTACGCGCCGGTCGCAACCACGCGCTGAAGATCACCCTGCTGCTCCTTGGGCACGCCCAGTTCGAGGCTGTCGAGCCCGAGCGGGTCGAGAACCCGGGCACGCAGCGCCTCACGATAGTCCTGTCCGGTCAGCCGTTGGATCAGCTCGGCCAGCACCCAGTGTGCGGAGAAGCCGTGGTACTCATAGCGCGCACCGGGCTCCCACTCCAGCTGCCACTGCGCCATGGCAGCCGTCCGGGCCTCCCGATCCGGCAGCGACTCACGGTCGATGACTCCGTTCGTCAAGCCGCAGGTGTGCAGCAGCACATGTTCCAGGGTGACGGTGTCCTTGCCGTGTGCGGCGAACTCGGGCCACACCTCGGCCACTTTGGTGTCAAGGGTGATGAGCTCCTCGCCCAGTAGCTGCCACATCACGGATGCCACGATCGGCTTGGTGGTGGAGAAGAGGCAGAATCGGTCACTGTCCCTCGCCTCACCGAAAGATTCGTGGGCAAGGATCTCGCCGTGTCGAGCGACGGCAAACTGCGCGGCCGGCCAGATCCCGTCGTCCACGGCCTTCTGAATGTGGGCGTGAAGGGAGGCCAGGTGGGTGCTGCTGTCGGATATCAATGGATCGCCTCTCCTCGGCAGTTCGAGGTGTGACACGGGACTCCGGCCCGGGCCGGACGGGCACCTCGGGGGTCGCGGATTTCCGTCAACCGAAAATCTATGCGCAGACAGAATTAGTTGCTACGGTCCCGACCGTCAATATCTAGCACCGGCTAGATTTCCCTCGCCGATCACAGGAGATCTGCGATGCCCCAGCCCGAGCCGCAACCAGACCTGGCCACCTCCACGCACGAGTCCCATGCCTTGGACTCCGCCGGGGGACGCTCCGCTGCCGCGGTTTCCACCGAGGCCGACGGGCCAGCCGACCAAGTGTCAGTGGAAAAGGTGTCCAAGCGGGCCGTCACCGCCATCCTGATCATGAGGTTCGGCAACACCGTGGCGGCCATGCTGCCCGCGCTGGTGGCCTTGCCGTTGATCATGGAGCGCATCGCGCCGGACAACAAGGAGACGGCACTGGGCGTCGCCACGGGCATCACGGCGTTCGGCGGTATGATCCTCGCCCCCCTCTGTGGTGCGCTGAGCGACCGCACCACCTCGCGCTACGGCATGCGTAGGCCGGGCCTGGCTATCGGCGCCGCGCTGGCCGTCGTGGGCCTCACGTGGCTCGGCCTCGCCGGGAGCCTGCCTGCCGTCTTCGGCGCGTTGGTGGTCCTCGCCATCGGGCAGGCACTCGCCAACGCGTCCCATTCGGCCATGACTCCGGACAGCATTCCCGAGCATGCCCGAGGACGCGTCGTCGGGTTCGAGTCGATGCTCGGTCTGCTCGCCGCGCTCATCGCCGGCATCGTGGGGCCGCAGTTCATCGACAATCAGTTCCTGATGGCCGCCGGCGGTGTGCCGCTGCTCATCGTCACCTTCGTCATCGGCGTGTGGATCTACCGGGACCGCACACTGAGCCCGACGGAGGTCCCGCAACAACCTCTTGTCCGCACCGTGGCACGGGCATACATCTTCAACCCCAAGAGCGCGCCGGACTTCTCCTGGGTGTGGCTCAGCCGCTTCCTCATCACCTTCGGCATCGCGTTCACAGGGTCCTTTGCCATCTACTACCTCACGGACCACCTCGGGGTGGGCAAGAAGGAACTGCCCTCGCTGATCTCGGCCAACAGCGTGCTCAGCATGCTGGGCGCGCTGGTCGGCACCATCGTTGGCTCTTTCGTCACGGACAAGGTGCGCAGCCGCAAGCCTCTGGTCCTGATCTCCGCACTGCTACTGGCCACCGGAAGCGCCGTCGTTGCCTTCGCCCCCTCGGTCCCGCTCTTCTTCGTCGGCAGTGCGCTGATCGCACTCGCTACCGGGTTCTTCATTCCCACCGACGGGGTGCTGGTCATCAGCGTGCTGCCCGGCGGCGACAAGGACAACGCCAAGTTCATGTCCCTGTTCGTGATCGCCGACCAACTCCCCCGCTCAATAGGGCCAATGCTGGCGCCCGCGATCCTCGCACTCGGCGGAATGACGGCTCTGGGCGGATATCCGGTTCTCTACCTCGCCGGAGGCGCTGTCGCGATCATCGGCGGCGTGGTTGTGCGCCGCGTGCGCGGCCTCGTCTGACCATCCTTCACACCTGGAGGACACGACCAGCGGGCAGGTGACGCACCCCCACGCCTCCCTTTCACAGCAAGGAGCGACAAGTATGACGCAGTTCGACCCCCGGCCCACAAGGCTGTCCGCCGGCGAGCAGCCCGGCTCGGGAGTCCTCGCGACTCGCACTCCCCCGCTCAGGTGGCTACCACCAGCAGGTCCGGGCGCCCGCACGGGGTACGAGATCGAGGCCCGCTGGAACGGTGGTGCGCCGCAACACCACCGCACTCAGGGCCCCGCACCACGGGCCGTCTGGCCGTGGCCCCCGATCCCGAGCCGTACGCGCGTCGACCTCCGCGTGCGGGTGGCGGGAGGGGACTCGTCCTCCTGGTCGGACACGCTGACCGTGCGCTCCGCGCTCTGGCACGAGACGGATTGGACAGGCCGCTGGATCTCGCCGCCGGACCACGACACCGATGCCGTCGACCGCGCCGCCTGGGAGCTGTGCACGTCGTTCGAACTCGCCGAACTCCCTTCGCACGCACGGCTGTACGCGACATCACTGGGCATCTACGAGGTTACGTTGAACGGGTCCCGGGTCGGCGACATCGAGCTGGCCCCCGGCTTCACCAGCTACCAAACAACGCTCCATGCCCAGGCGTACGACGTGACCTCTCTACTGCGCCCGGGCCCCAACACCCTCGCCTTCACCGTCTCGGACGGCTGGTTCCGCGGCCGCAACGGCGGCCAGCAGATGCGGGACGTCTGGGGCAAAATCCTCGCCGTACGGGCCGAGTTGGAGACGCAGGACGACTCCGGCACGGTCACGACGGCCGCTGCAACCGGCCCCGATTGGACCACTCGCCCCTCGCCGATCACACGGGCCGACCTGATGCACGGGCAGGCAATCGACCTGCGGATCCGGCCCGCGGACGAGCCCGATGAACCGGTCCGGGTGGACACCGTCACAGCACCGACCCCGAGCTGGTCCCCCGCGCCGCCGGTGCGCCGCGTAGCGCAGTGGCGCCCCCGCTCGGTCACCCCGCTACACCAAGGTGTGTCGATCGTGGATGCAGGACAGAACATCTCCGGATGGCTGCGCCTGCGCAACCTCGGCGCCAACGGAGCGCACACCCGCCTCGAATTCGGCGAACACCTCACCGTGGACGGCGACTTGACCACCGCCCACCTCGACCTGGCCAAGCCCGACGGCACACCCCTGCCCTGCCGCCAGATCGACGAAGTGACCGCCGCGGGCAACGCGGGCGAGGAGTTCGAGCCCCGCCACACCGTCCACGGCTTCCGCTACGTGCGTGTCACCCACCCGGGCCGCGCCCTGGACCGCAACGACATCACCGTCGTGGCGGTCCACACCGACCTGGAGCAACGCGGCTGGTTCAGCTGCAGTGACCCCGAACTCGAACGGCTCCACCGGGCGGCCGACTGGAGCTTCCGAGGCAACATCGTCGACATCCCCACCGACTGCCCCACCCGCGAACGCTCCGGCTGGACCGGGGACTTCGGCCTCTACGCGCCTGTCGCCGCGCGCCTCTACGGCATCGCCGGCATCGGCCACAAATGGCTGCGGTCCGTCCGAGACGACCAACTCGACAGCGGGCTGCCCGCCATGTTCTCCCCCGACTCCGAGCGGATGCGGGAACACCCGGACCACAGCGGGCTGGTCGGCGGCGGTTCCGCGGGCTGGGGCGACGCCCTGATCGACGTGCCGTGGACGCTGTACACCGAGTACGGCGAGACCCAGATCCTGGCGGAGAGCTGGGAAAGCATGCGGGCCTGGATCGAATACGCCCTGCGCTGTGCCCGCGAGATACGCCACCCCTCCCGCACCGCCGCGCCCGCGCCACACGAACAGTACGTCTGGGACGGCCCATTCCACTTCGGCGAGTGGTGTGAGCCGCGCCGCGCCGACGACCCACCGCTGTCCGTCGCGAACCTGTTCGCCACCGACCAGGGCGAGGTCGCCACCGCCTACCTGTTCCGCTCGCTGACCCGGTTCAGCGCCATGGCCACCGTCCTCCAACGCCCCCAAGAGGCCGCCCACTACGGCACCTTGGCCGAACGCGTACGCGACGCCTGGCGCACCGAGTTCCTGCGCCCCGACGGACACACCGCCGCCGACACCCAGGCCGCGTACGTGCGCGCGCTCGCCTTCGGTCTCCTCCCCGGCGGCTTGCGCGACGCCGCCACTGACCGCCTTGTCGCCCTCATCCATGAAAACGACGACCGGATCGGCACCGGCTTCCTCACCACCGGCCTCCTGCTGCCGACCCTCGCCGAGGCGGGCCACACCGATCTGGCGTACGCCCTCCTCCTGCGCCGCGGCATCCCCTCCTGGCTGGGCATGCTCGACCGCGGCGCGACGACCATGTGGGAGGAATGGGAAGGCGTCGATGAGAACGGCAACGCCCACGCCTCACTCAACCACTACAGCAAGGGCGCGGTGATCCAGTTCCTGCATGCCTACGTGGCGGGGCTGCGGCAACACTCGTCGTCGGTGGGCTGGGAGCACTTCGTCGTCCGCCCGTACCCGGGCGGCGGACTCACAGCGGCCCGCTTTTGCCATCTCACCCCGCGCGGCCCGATCGACGTCAACTGGGCCCTCGACGGCACCCACTTCACGCTCGACGTCGACGTTCCCCCGACCTCGACCGCTGAGGTCGTCCTGCCCGATGGCGACGTTCAACACCGGGGAGCAGGCCACCACCAATTCACCTGTACGACCACGGCCGTGTGCTCCGACCATGCCGCGACCACCCGCTAGAAACAGAAGGAACCCATGTCGAACACACCGAACTTCCTGTGGGGCGCCGCCTCGTCGGCCCACCAGATCGAGGGAGACAACACCAACAACGACTGGTGGTGGCTCGAGAACCAGCCGAAGAGTGCCATGGAGCCCAGCGGGAAGGCCATCGACAGCTATCACCGCTACCCCGAGGACATGAGCCTGCTGGCCGAAGCGGGCCTCAACTCATACCGTTTCAGCTTGGAATGGGCCCGTATCGAACCAGCGCCCGGTGAGTTCGACCGCGACGTCCTGGCCCACTACCGCCGCATGATCGACACCGCGTTCGAACTGGGCCTCACGCCCGTCGTCACCCTCCAGCACTTCACCCACCCCCTGTGGTTCGTCCAGGAGGGCGGCTGGCAAAGCGGGAAGGGCGTCGACCGCTTCGCCCGCTACGTGGAGCAGGTGGCCACGATCATCAAGGACGTTCCGTGGTTGTGCACGATCAACGAGCCCAACGTCCTGACACTGTCGACGCGCATGGTCGACCGGTTCGTCTCGGGGCGGGCGACATCGATGACCGTCGCGGCCGGACCCAATTCAGCCCTGCCCACACCCGATCCCCGAATCGGTGCGGTCCTGGCCGAGGCGCACGCCGCCGCCCAGGACGTTCTTCATACGCGCACCGACGCCAAAACCGGCTGGACCGTCGCCTGCCAGGCGCTTACCCCGGCCCCGGGCAGCGAGGCCAAATTCGCCGAGGTGAAACACGTCTGGGAGGACTTCTACCTGGAACACTCCCGCGGCGACGACTTCGTCGGCGTGCAGACCTACACCAGCCAGACCGTCGACGCGAACGGGATCGTCCCCCACCC
Organism: Streptomyces sp. UC4497; assembly: GCF_054871485.1. NCBI lineage: Bacteria > Bacillati > Actinomycetota > Actinomycetes > Kitasatosporales > Streptomycetaceae > Streptomyces > Streptomyces sp. UC4497. The sequence goes on from NZ_JBTYHB010000044.1 coordinate 42,061, forward strand.
CGCACACCCGGACAACACCCTCACCGGCTGGGCCTATCGCCCCGACGCTCTCGGTATCGCCGTCCGCAACGCCGCCGAGGTGACGAACGGGACCCCGATCATCGTCACCGAGAATGGCATCGCAACCCGGGACGATCAGCTCCGCATCCGCTACACCTCCGAGGCGCTCCGCGCACTGTTCGCCGCCGTGGACGACGGCATCGACGTACGCGGCTACCTGCACTGGTCAGCGTTCGACAACTACGAATGGGGCCACTGGGGGCCGACGTTCGGCCTGATCGCAGTCGACCGGACGACTTTCGAACGCACCCCGAAGCCGAGTCTGAGCTGGCTCGGGAGGGTCGCCCGTGACGGCTACGGCGGGCAGGACGTCACCGCGGCATGAGGCACCTAAAATCTCACTGGAGTAAGTTTTCCTGTCGGCGAGTCCCGACCACGTAAAGAGAGGCTGGTTCAGCGGTGGCGAGCGCGAGGGGACCCTACGCGAAGAGCGCCCGGGTGCGGGCGGCAGCGGTCGAAGCCGCGGCCGAACTCTTCGGCGCCACCGGATACAGGGGAGCGACCTTCAAGGACGTGGCGACAAAACTCGGCATGACCGCCGCCGGGCTGACGTACTACTTCCCGGACAAAGACGCCCTGCTCGCCGCCGTACTCGACGAACGGGACCGCCCCGCCGTGACGGAGGGCACCGCGCTCCCTCCGTCCCCCTCGCGCACAGACATCACTGATCACGTGATGCGGATTCTCACCGAGAACATCGCGCATCCCGGCCTGGCTGAACTTCACTGCGTTCTCTCGGCGGAGGCGACCTCCGTCGAGCACCCGGCGCACGAGCACTTCCGCGATCGCTACCGCAAGGCCCGGGAACTGCTGACCGAGGCCTTCGAAGCAGCCACCGAACGTGGCGAGATCGGCACCTCCGTGCCGCCCCTCACCCTGGCCACACTGCTGCTCAGCGTCCTGGACGGCGTCCAGTTGCAGTGGCTCCTGGACCCCGAGGAGGTCGACATGCGGGCGACCGTACGTGCCTTCATCGACGACCTCCTCGTACCGTCCCACTCCCCATGAGGCCGAAACGCCGACCCACCGGGCCCGGTTATGGAGCTACCCGTCACAGGTTGTGTTGCCTCCACCGAGTGTGAACTTCTTGAAGAAACTCCACGACGCTTCGGAGGCGCTGGGGCCCTGAGGGTCGCTGCCGGCATCATCCGGGGCCGTCGGCCCGCCCGGCCATGCGTGCCCCATTCCGTCCACGATCCATCGCTCGGCGATCTGGCAGCCGCTCCGATCCCGTGCAACCTTCTTGGTCCACGCGTAGCCGTCGGGGACCTGTCCGGTGACGGTCGAGGCCGGATCATCCCGGAACGTGTCACCGTCCGTCCCTGGTTTCAGGAGATTGTTGGTCGCCAACCACGCGAGGTAGGCACGTCGGGTGCACCCTCCTGGTGCCGGCTGCTCCCCGAGGACGTCATTGGTCCCCCCGAGGGTGACGACGGGCATCACATGCGCCCGCGGCCCCATCTGCTCGACCGCCTGTGGTGCGTAGAGCGGAGCAGCCAGGTCGGACATCGTGGTACAGGTGAGGAAATCCATGCCGTAGCCGCCGCCCGCGACCAAGCCGATGGCCGCATACAGGTCGGGATAAGCCCCAGCCGTGGCGCTCGTCTGGAAGGCGCCCGCCGACCCGCCGATGAGATAGACACGGTCGGGGTCCGCACGGTAGGCGGCGCTGGTCTCACGAGTGATACCGGCCACGATATCGGCGTCACCGCCGCCCCCTCGGGTCTTGTGGGCCTTGTCATCGCCGACCGCGCCCCAGCACTGCCCGCCGTTGTCGGGGTAGGCGACAAGGAACCGCTCACGGTCCGCCATGGGGTTGAGCTGGGTGGCGTTCATCATCTGCTCAGCCGTCGTCCCGCAGCCGTGCAAATTCACATACAGAGGGAGCTCGTCGGTCTCCTTCCACCCCTCCGGCACATACACCAGGTAGTCGTTCACGCCGGTCGACGCGCTGTACGTCCGGTGGTCGACTCGGCCTTGTCCACCGCCGGCGTCATCGATTGAGGCATTGCCGGAGGGAGCGGCCCCGAACACCAGGAGACTCGCTGCGGCGAGCACGGCCAGCACCGCACGAAGCCACGTCGGCCGGGTCGATCCGCGTGCGGATCCAGAGCGCCAAGATGTGCCACGACTGTTGTTGTTCCAGGGACACTTCACAGATGAATGGGCCATTGGTCCTCCCGGCGCAGCCCCGCGGACACGGGCACGGCGCACATCGAAACCGAGGTTCAGGACGAGCCGGGCGAGTTGTCCGCCCTCACACCTACGCCAGCACGTACCCTCCGTCGACGTGGAGGCAGGTGCCCGTGGTGTAGGAGGAGCCGGGCCCCGTCAAGTAGGCAACGGCCGCCGCCACTTCGGCGGGCTCACCCATGCGGGGTACAGGTGATTGGGACACTCCGTACTCGGCTCCTGCCGCCATGGGCGACGCGATCGGCCCGGGAGCCACCGCGTTCGCCGTAATTCCCCAGGCACCGGTCTGTCGGGCGATCCAGCGAGTCAAGTTGATCGCTCCGGCCTTCGCGGAGGCGTAGGCGGCGCCAGATCGGCCACCGCTGCCGGCCGGGTCGACCGGGCCGATGCCGCCGACCTTGCCGGAGACGGACGCGATATTGATCAGGCGCCCGCTTCCCTGCTGCTTCATGTGCGGGAAGACCGCTGCCTGGCAGGCGAACGCCATCGCGGTGAGGTTGGTGTCGAGGTCCCGCTGCCAGGTGGCGACAGTGAGTTCCTCGAAAGATTCGCGACCACAGGTGCCCGCGCAGTTGACGAGGATATCGAGTCGGCCGAAGCGGGCGGCAACATCGTGCACGGCCGCTTGAAGGGCGAGTATGTCGCGTACGTCCACGCGGAGCGCGTCGGCCGCCCCGATGCGGGTCGCGGTGTCCTTGACCGCCGGCACGATGTCGAGGAGTACGACGATGTCACCGTCTGCGATGAGGCGTTGGGCAATGGCTTCACCGATGCCTTGTGCGGAGCCGGTGACCAGGGCGACGCGGCGGTGCGGGTTCAGTGATGCGGTTGGTGCGCTCACGGGCGTGCTCCGGGTGCTGTCGTGGGTGAGGTGTCATTTGCCGACGCGGAAGCGCCGGACCTTGCCGACACTGGTGCGCGGGAGTTCGTCGATGAGGTGCCAGGCGCGTGGCCGGGCCGCGGGCGCGAGGTTACGGGCGGCCCACGCGTCCAGGTCGTCCGCGCGAGGTGGCTCGCCGGGATCGCGGGCCACGACGTAGGCGACGGGCACCGTGTCGCGTACGGGGTCGGGCACACTGACCACCGCGGCCTCCAGAACACCGGGGGCTTGAGCCACCGCGGCTTCGACCTCGGTGAGGCTGACGTTCTCGCCCGCCACCTTGATGACGTCGTCGACGCGGCCGGTGAATCGCAGCACGCCGTCGGCACTGCGGGCGACGAGGTCGCCCGTGGCGAACCATGTGCCCTCCGGACTGGTGGTGAAAGCCCTGGCGGTGGTCTTCTCGTCATTGAGGTAGCCGACGAAGAGATCGCGTCCGGGTGTGCCGAGCACATGGAGCTCTCCCGGCACACCCGGTGCCGCCTCATCCCCACTCGCCGGGTCCGTCACACGGATGCGGCGGCCTGCGACCGGGGAGCCGATCGCGTCGTGGACAGGGTGCGTGCCCGCGTCGGCGGTGACGATCGCGACCGTCTCCGTCATGCCGTACAACTGCCGGGGGCGGGTGCCGACCAGTCGTGCGAATCGTTCGTAGTGCTCGGCGCCCAGGCTCTGTGCGAACCACACATGTTCCAACTGGAGCGGCGGCTCTTCACTCGGCGTACGGGCCAGGATCATTCGCACCGGAGCGGCAAACAGGCTCGCGTGGGTGACCCTCAGTTCGCGGGCGTGCGCCACCCAGCCGGAGGCGCTGAAGGCGGCGCTCAGCGCGATGCTCGCGCCGACGGCAATAGCCGGTGCGAAGCAGTAGTACTGGGCGTTGGCGTGGAACAAGGGAAGGGTGACATGCCAGCGGTGGCGCGGCCGCAACTGTGCCGCCTCCGCCATCACGGTTGCGACGTGGGCGTAGTTGGCCTGTGTGAGAACAACTCCCTTGGGCTCGGAGGTGGTACCGGAGGTGAACATGACCGCGAGACGGTCCACCGGCCGTACCGGCTCGCCCCTCTCCACGGGATGCGCGCCGAAGAGGGGCCCACTGACGCCGTTCACATCACCAGCGTCCTCCCCCAGCGCCAGAACTACCGGGATCCTGTCGCCCACGCCCTCGCGGTAGACGTGGTCACGGGTGAACGCGCACACGCCGACCACGGGCCGCACCCGACGCACCTGCCGGTCGATGTCACGCACGGACGAGGCCGGATCGACCGGCACCATCCAGGCGCCCAGGCGTGCCACCGCCAGCCAAAGCGCTACGAAGGCGGGGCAGTTGCGCAGGGCGACGTGCACAGCCGTGTCGTGGACGACCCCGGCGGCCCGCAGGGCCCCGGCCGTGCGGGCCACTACGGCGTCGAACTCCTCGTATGTCCATTGGGTGATCTCGCCCGACTCCGCACGGAAGACAAGGAAGGGAGAGTGGGGGTTTCGGCCTACGGCCGAGTCCCAAGTGTGTTGGAACGTATCGGAGATCATGTCCGGATTTCCTTGTGCTGGTGAGAGCCGACGGGACGGTCGAGGGACGCCAGGGAGATGCCCCGTGTCTCCCTGGCGCAGGCGACCGCGACGAGAGTGACGACCGAGGCCGCGGCGAGGTACAGGGCGATCGGGACCGAGCTGTCGAAGCGTTCCAGGAGCGCGACGGCGATGATCGGCGCGAGTGAGCCGGCTGCGATCGAGGTGACCTGGTAGCCGAGGGAGATCCCGGAGTAGCGGATCCGGGTGGGGAACATCTCTGCCATCAGCGCGGGCTGCCCCGCGTACATCAACGCGTGCACGAGCAGGCCGATCACGATCGCGGCGAGGATGACGCCGTCCTGGGCGGTGTCCATCATCGGGAAGGCGATGAAGCCCCAGCCTCCCCCGAGGACGGCTCCGGCCGCGTAGACGGGGCGACGGCCTATCCGGTCCGTGAGGGCGCCTGCCAGTGGTATCGCCACGAAGTGCACGGCGTGAGCAAGGAGCAGGAGCCGCAGGATGCGGTCGGTGCCGGTCTCCACGACGACCGACAGGTAAGTGATCGAGAAGGTGACCACCAGGTAGTACATGAGGTTCTCGGCGAACCGGAGGCCCATGGCGGTGAGCACCTCACGGGGGTAGCTGCGCACCGCCTCGAACACGCCGAACTGCTCGGCCGAGCGCTGAGCCGCCTCGGCCTGCGCCGCCTGGAAAACCGGCGCGTCAGTGACGTGTGTGCGCACGTAGTAGCCAATCAGTACGATCACCGCGGAGAGCCAGAAGGCGAAGCGCCAACCCCAGGCGAGAAACGCCTCGTCGGACAAGGTCGAGGTGAGGAGCAGCAGTACGGCGGTGGCGAGGATGTTCCCGACCGGGACGGCCGCCTGCGGCCAGCTCGACCAGAAGCCGCGTCGCTCGTCGGGGCTGTGCTCGGCGACCAGAAGCACCGCGCCTCCCCACTCGCCGCCCACCGCAAAGCCCTGGACGAAGCGCAGGACGACGAGGAGTACCGGTGCCGCGTAACCGATGGCATCGAAGCTCGGGATGCATCCCATCCCGAATGTCGCGATGCCCACCAGGACGAGGCTGACCTGGAGGAGGGTCTTGCGGCCGTGGCGGTCGCCGAAATGACCGAAGACCAGGCCGCCCAGCGGACGGGCGGCGAACCCGACCGCGTACGTCACGAACGCTGCGAGGATTCCCTCCAGTTCGCTGTTGCCCGGCGGGAAGAACAGCTTTCCGAAGACCAGCGTCGCCGCCGTGGCGTAGAGGAAAAACTCGTACCACTCGACGACCGTGCCGGCCATGGACGCGTACACGATGCGTCGCAGTGCCGGCCCGCGCGCGCCTTCGGGAGCGGGGTTGTGAGGCATGGAAGTTCCTGTCCGTGGTCGATGCAGGACGGAGCCGGCCCGGGTGCACCAGGTCCAAGGGGGGTGTGCGACAGAGTTTCGATCGACAGGAATGTCAGGTCAATGCACCGTGAAGGGCTTGATTCGCAAGGCGGCCCTGCAAAAATGTGCAGATGCATCCCTCCCGTGCGAGCGCCGACGACCTGCTGGTTCTCCTGGAGGTCGCGCGCAGTGGCCGGTTCAGCAGGGCGGCCGAGTCCCTGCGGGTCAACCAGGTCACCGTTTCTCGGCGTATCGCCACGCTGGAACGGGCGGTCGGCGGCAAGTTGCTCGTTCGTGCGGCCTCCGGGTGGGAGCTCACCGACCTCGGCCGCCGTGCGCTGGCCGCGGCGGAGCAAGTCGATGGTGTGCTGCAGAAGTTGGAGTCGGGCTCAGAGGTCGGTGCGGAGATCGAGGACGTCGTCCGGCTGTCGGCCCCTGACGGCTTCACCACGTTCGTCGCCGCCCCTGCGGCGGCCCGATTGCACCAGGACCACCCGGGAATCAGCGTGGAGATCGTCTCCGCGACCCGGCGGGCCGCGCAGCACCGCTCCGGCCTGGACATAGAGATCGTCGTCGGAGAGCCACGTGTCATGCGGGCCCGCGCGCTCCGGCTCGGTGGGTACGTCCTGGGCCTGTATGCCACCCCGGGCTACCTGGAGCGTCATGGAACGCCTACAGGATTCGACGATCTGGCCCGCCACCGCCTGATCTACTTCATCTCGTCCATGCTTCAGGTCGACGACCTGGACGTGGGGCGGCGCTATCTCCCTGAGATGCGCGACGCGGTGACATCCACCAATGTCTTCGCCCACATCGAGGCCACATGTGCCGGTGGCGGCATCGGACTGTTGCCCACCTTCATGATCGCTCCACACCGTGACCTCGTCCGGCTACTGCCCGACGAGGTCACGGTTGAGATGGCCTACTGGCTCGTCGCCCGCGAGGACACCCTGCGACGTCCCGCGGTCGCCGCCATGGTGACTCAACTCAGGCGGACCATGCGGGAGATGGGCGACGTACTGTCCACCACCGCGGCTCCGGGCACATGACATCCCCGGATGAGAAGCTCAACTCATGAGCGCACGCACGTGAAGTTCTCGGCCCGGTCGGGGTCACCGAGACCGTTGTACCGCGGCCATTCCGGGTACTCGCACAGCGGCCGGGTACGCCCGGAGGCGGACGGGTTGAGGTCGGTGACGACCGGCTCGTGCGGTGCGATGCCCTTCTCGCTCCACCGCTGCAGGGCGCTCAGCGAATCCCAACCGGCCGTGAACGCGGCGGGGCCTCCATGGCCCATGCCGGGCATGGTGTACATCCGCAGGAACTTCGAGGTGGCTCGTGCCCCCATCGTGGCGCGGACCCTCTGGTAGTACTCGGCAGTTGAGCGAGGGCTGACGACTGGATCCGCGGTCCCGTGCACGAGCAGTAGCTTTCCGCCGGCCTTGGCGAACGCACTGAGGTCAGGGTTGTTGATGTCCTGCAGTGCGGTCAGCTCACTGATGCGTTCCTTCCACTTTCCGGGCTTTTGCGGATCCAGCTTCAGTCCGTCGAAGTCAGGATCACGCGTGATGAAGTACTTTGCCCACTGGTCCCAGAACAGAGCCGCGAAACCTGTCGTGAGGTCCAGCGGCTGCGTCGGCGCCCTGGTACCGATCCCGAGCCCGGGCGTGCCCATGTCCGCACCCGACAGGAAGGGAAGGCCGGGGTAGCCGCGTTCACCACTGGCCAGCTTGTAGCCCCACTCGACGGGCGAGGACAGATCCCGGACCGCCTTGATCTGAGCGTCAGAAAGGCAGGTGGCGCCACTGTCCTCGCCGCCGGGGCAGCGCAGAACCTTCGGGTCGAAGTCGCATCCGGCCTCGTCGGAGATGACACCATCGCGTACCCCGTCGTCGCCGTCGCAACTCCGCATGACCCGGTCGTAGATCAATTTTTGCTTCTCGGAGCTCGGGAAGGCGCCCGGACGCTGCAGTATCTGTGCCATATGGCCGAACCACAGGTCGAGCGTGGCGGCGTTCCATGCCGGAGCCCCCGCTATCACACCATCGAAGTCATGGGGCCAGCGCTGTGTCACGGCCAGAGCCTCACGGCCGCCGCTGGACACACCGGCGAAGTAGGAGTGGCTCGGCTGCCTGCCGTAACGCTCACCGATGAGGAACATCGCGGCGTCGCGTGTCTTCTTGAGCGCGTCGGCGGCGAAATTGCGCAGCGCCTCGTCATTCAGTGCGAACGAGCCCGCGTGGTTCCAGTCGTTCGTGCCGAGTTGGTGGCCCGAGTCACTCGCGAAGACGGCGAATCCGCGGGCGAGTGGGGTACCCGCGCCGGCATCGCCGAAGGGGACGTCTGTGGTGAGCGAGGGAATGGCGCCGTCGTAGCCGCCGCCGCCGAACATCATCCCCTTGCCGTTCCACTCGGTCGGCAGCGCGACGCGCATCTCGATGTTCGGGGCTTCGGGGTCGACGGGGAAGATTTCCGCATCGACCTGGCAGTACTCACCGACGGCCCCGGACCCGGCGCCGGAGGCGGGGACGGTCTTCGCGTCGGTGACATGTCCTCCCGATGTCGGGAGGCCCAAGGCGTCGGCGGGGACGGCCAGTTCGGCGAGTTCTTCGCACCTGACGGGCGGCCCCGTCGCGGCCCCGGCCGTTGCCGGCAACGCGACCAGCGTGGGCACTGCGATGACGGTTGCTGCCAGTGTGCTCACAAGGGTGGATCTCATGGCCTCTCCTCGGAATCAGGCAGAACGTTGCCGACCCCAGCGCATGAGGTCATCCGGCACGCCTCCCGAAGGCGGAACTGCGGTGGCCGCAACGCTAGGGAGCCGGCACGGTGCTGGGAATGCGTCGACATTGCACAGTTGCGCATGCGTGAACTGCACTTGTGTGGATACGGAGCGAGCTGCCCCAACACGCTGCGACGCCGCAGGATCACTTGCGACATGAGGTGTTGCCTCCGCTGAGGGTGAACTGCTCGAAGAAGCTCCACGAGGCCTTCGAGGCATTCGGGCCCTTGGGGTCATTGAAGGTGCCCGCGTACTTCGGGTCGGTGGTGCCGCCGGGCCAGAAGTGCGACATGCCGTCCACGATCCACCGCTCGGCGATCTGACAGCCGTCTCTGCCCCGGGCCACCTTGCTGCTCCACGTATAGCCGTCGGGGACCTGGCCGGTCCGCGTCGAGGCCGGGTCGTCGCTGAAGGTGGCGCCATCCTCCCCCGGCTTCAGCAGGTTGTTGACGGCCAACCACTCCAGGTAGGCCTGCCGGGCGCACCCACCGGGCGCGGGCTGCTCGCCGAGCGCATCGCTGGTACCGCCGATGGAGAAGAAGGGCATCACGTGCGCCCGCGCCCCCATCTGCGCGACGGCCTGGGGTGCGTACAGCGGGGCGGTCGCATCGAGTGCGGCAATGCACGTGAGGAAGTCCATGCCGTAGCCGCCTCCCGCGGACACTCCGGCTGCCGCGTACAGGTCGGGGTATGCGGTGGCGGTCGCGCTCGTCTGGAAGGCGCCGGACGACATGCCCATGAGGTAGACCCGGTCGGTGTCGGCCTTGTACGCGGCGCTGGTCTCGCGGGTGATCCCGGCGACGATGTCCGCGTCGCCGCCGCCTCCTCGGGTCGTGCTTGCCTTGTCGTTGATGACTGCGCGCCAGCACTGGCCGCCGTTGTCGGGATACGCAACGAGGAAGCGCTCGCGGTCCGCGAGCGGATTGAGCAGATTGGCGTGCATCTGCTGCTCGGCCGTGGTGCCGCAGCCGTGCACCATGACGTACAGCGGGAGCTTCTCGGACGGCTTCCATCCCTTGGGTACGTAGACCAGGTAGTCGTTCACCCCCGTGGACGCCTGGTAGGTGCGGTGGTCTACGCGCCCCTCGCCGCCCGCGGTGTCCGTGCGGTCGACGGCGAGGGCGGGTGGAGCGGTGGCGAGCGCCAGGCAGCCTGCCACGGCCGTCGCGGCAAGTACGGTACGAGACAGTATCCCGTGGGCGTATCTCCGCGAAGGGGCAGGGCGTGTGGAGCCACCACGGCCGAGGAGTTTGCCACCACGCCTCCTGAACGACGAGTGAATCATGGGTCCTCCCAACGAGGCAGTTGCTCTGACGGGGCAGTCCGATGACCGGCTGCGCGAAACACGAACGGGCCTCAACGGCCCGCCTGTACCGCGACCTTCACCATCACGGGGGCACAGTCGAGCGCCGAGGCCACCAGGCAGATCTCGCCAGGCCCTGTGGGACGAAGAATCACGATCGCGCGACCTTCGTAGGTGTGGTGGTCCAGCGAGTCGAAGGGTTCGTCGGTCGAGGGGCAGGCGCTTCCGAAGCCGGCGAGAACGCCGTCGCCGGTGACTTCGAGGCGTACGGGGCGGTCGGCGGACGGGTTGCAGGTACCGGCCGCGTCAGTGAGGGTGAGAGACACATAGGCCAGGTCTCCTCCGGTGGCCGTGACGACGGCACGGTCACTGTCCGCCCGCAGACGCTCCGGGGCGCCGGCCGTATGTACTACGTGCCGGCCGCTCTCCATTCCACCGGCGTAGGTAACGGCCTGCAACTCCCCCGGCTCGTAGAGAACTTCGAACTCGGTACGGAAGGCCGCCAGGGGCCGTCGGCCCTGCGAGCGTCCGTTGACGAGCAATTCGACTTCGTCTCCCGCTCCGTACACCTCGACCGTGACGGGTGCCTTCTCGAAGCCGGGCCACGTCCAGGAGGAGATGGCATCACTCCACGCCCAAGGCGTGGCGACGTAGGTACTTCCGTGGTGTTGCGGGCGTCGGACCGCGAGGTAGGGGTCGGTACGCAGACCGAAGACGATCTCGCGGTAATAGGAGGCGGGGCGGCGGTGGCCGGTGATGTCGATGTCGCCGCAGTCGGCCGTCAGATGCGGGTACGACGCCATGAAGCCCGCCGGCTGCTCGTCGTCCGTACGGTACAAGGGTCGGCCGATACCCACCTCGCCGAGGTAGTCCCATCCGGTCCACGTGAAGTCGCCGATCACATGGCCGTGTTCCTCGGTCAGGCGCCAGATGCGGTCGATGTGGGTGGGGAAGGTCTCGGTGCCGAGGATGATGCGGTCGGGGAAGAGCTTGCGGTCCAGTGCGTAGCGGGCCTCGGCATAGTTCATCCCGGCGACGTCAAGCAGTGCAAAGGACTCCTCGGTCTTGTGCGTGACCAGTTCGGAGGTGGCGAGCGCCTCCAGACGAGCGGCGGGATCGGCCATGAACGTGTTGATGCCCGTGCCTTCACTCTCCGCCCGCTCGGCGTCCTGATCCTGCTTCAGATCGGCCAGATCGGCCATGACGGCCAAGGCAGTGTTGATGGCGTTGGTGACGTAACGGGTGGAGTCGAGCGCACGGATTTTCTCAGCGAGACGCCGACCCCACGCGGCTCCGGCAGGAGAGCCGGCTTCGAGGATTTCGTTGCCGATCGAGTACATGATGACGCTGGGGTGGTTGTAGTCCTTGGCGACCATCGCCTCCAGGTCCCGCTCCCACCACTCGGCGAAGTACAGGCTGTAGTCGAAGGCGGATTTCCCTGATGTCCACATGTCGAAGGCCTCGTCAACGACGAGCATGCCGAGCCGGTCGCAGGCCTCCAACATGGCGCTGCTCATGGGGTGATGGGACATCCGGAGGGCGTTGAATCCGGCATCCTTGAGGAGTTCCACGCGGCGTTCCTCGGCACGGGCGTACGTGGCCGCGCCGAGGGGGCCGTTGTCGTGGTGCACGCAGGCGCCGCGCAGCTTCACCGGATCCCCGTTGAGGCGCAGGCCGTGCGTTGGGTCGAGGTGCAGGGTACGGATACCGAAGGTGACGTTTTCGGTGTCGCGGTCATCGTCCAACGTGATGGCGGCGGTGTGCAGCGCGGGCTGGTCGGGGCTCCACAAGGCAGGGTCGCGAATGTACAGACGTTGCCGGGCGATCGCCTGCTGCCCCGGCTCCACGGTGACCGGTGTCGATCCCGTCGTCAGCGTGCGGCCATCGGCTCCCGCTATCTCCGTTCCGAGCCGGACGGTGCGCACCGCACGCTCGTCGCTCTCGATCCGGACGGCGACCTCCACCACCGCCTGTTCCTGGTCGCACTCCAGGGTCGTGACACGAACGCCCTCGGGTGCGATGCGTACCGGATCTCCGACCAGGAGCCAGGTGTCCCGGTAGATGCCTGCGCCCGTGTACCAGCGGGAGTCCTGGTGGGTTCGCGCCTCGACCCGGATCTCGTTGCTCGCGCCGTAGCGCAGGTGGGGCCCGATGTCCGCGCGGAACTGCGAGTAACCGTACGGGCGTTGAGTGACGTAGGTGCCGTTGACGTAGACCATGGCGTCCCGGTAAACGCCCTCGAACTCGACGAGGATCCGCTTGGCCTCGTCCTCGGCCGGCACCTGGAAGGTCTTGCGGTACTCGTAGGCGCCGCCGGGAAAGAAGGCCGCGGCTGCGGTCCCTTCGGCGGTTCGCCGTCGGCCGAGCATGGCGTCGTGCGGGACCGACACGGGCCGGAACGGCGTGGTGGCGCCGGAGAGCTCGGCGAACGGATTGGCTTTCGGCCCGAACTCCCAGCCGTCGTTGAAAGAAGTGCGCTTCATCGGTTACTGCTGTTCCTTCCAGCTTGTTCGGCACCGTTCTGCCTCGAGCGGGGTGTCACGAAGTGGCTTCATGCGGTGACCAGTCCTCCGGAACGGGGCTGGATACCGGGGCGGAGCTGACGACGTCGATGAACGAACCTGTGTCGATCGACTCGGAAACGGACACCATCGTGTCCAGGACGTGGTGTGCCAACTCCCCTGTCGCGCGGTGCGGTTCACCGCGGCGCAGGGAACGCGCCATGTCGAGCACGCCCAGGCCCCGGCCGTCCGCAGGGCCCGTTGCCCCAATGGTGGTCCACTCGTCGGCCCCAGTGGGCCAGATCTTCAGCTCTCCGTCGAAGGCGTTCGGGTCGGGCAGTGAGAGCGTGGCCTCGGTGCCCGTGATCTCTACGAACCCCGCCCGGACGAGCGGGGAATCGAAGCTGAAGATGCTGTTCGCGCAGCCACCGGACGCGAATTGGATCAGGGCGCTCACATGCGTGGGCACCTCGACCTCGAACTCCTCGCCCGTGCGCGGGCCCGAGCCAATGGTGCGCATGGCCTTGGCCATGGAACCGACCGCGGAAACCCGGCGGACGCTACCGAAGGTCTGCGCCAGCGCGGTGAGGTAGTACGGGCCCATGTCGAACAGTGGCCCCGCGCCACGCTGGAACAGAAAAGCCGGATTGGGGTGCCACGATTCCGGTCCCGGGTACTGGAGGATGGTCTGGGCCGTGAGCGGCACCCCGATGTCTCCTCGCTCGATGACCCGTCGGGCGGTCTGCAGGCCCGCGCCGAGGAAGGTGTCCGGCGCGCACCCCAGGCGTAGCCCGGTGTCGTCCGCCTCCTTCAGCAGTCCGAGCCCGCTCTCGCGGTCGAGCGCGAAGGGCTTCTCGCTCCACACGTGTTTGCCCGCCCGCAGCGCCGCGGTCGCTATCTCGACGTGGGCTGTCGGTGTCGTGAGGTTGACGATGATCTCGACGTCTGGGTGGTCCAGGGCGAGTTCGGGAGTGCCATGCTCGGCGATCCCGTATTCTCGCGCCCGGGTCTTCGCGGCTTCTGGGAGGAGGTCGGTGACGGCGTGAACGATCAGGTCCGGGAACGCCGTGAGATTGTTCAGGTACTCCTTGCTGATCACACCGGCGCCGATGACGGCGACCCCGACCGGCCCGCGGTTCATCGGGCACCGCCCTTCGGGCGGTCGTGGGGGCCCGCCTCGAGGTAGCGCAGCGAGGCGGTGACGCCGTCGAAGATGTCACCGGCGTAGCCATCGAACTCGACGATGCCCACCTCCAGGTGCTTCGCGGCTTCGATGATGCCCCACACATCCATCTGGCCTTGCCCTGCCGGGAGTTGAGCGGACGTGTCTTTCGTGACCGGACCATCCTTGATGTGGATGGCACTCACACGCTGCCCCAGCCGTTCCAGGAGCCTCACGGGGTCTTCGCCGCCCACCGCGGCCCAGTAGGTGTCGAGCTCAAGGACCACTTCGGGGTCGAGCAGGGACACCAGGGCCTCCAGTGCCGTGGTGTCCTCGATCTTCGAGGAGATCTCCCAGTCATGGTTGTGGTATCCGACCCGGACCCCGTATTCGGCGCCCTTCTTCGCCGCGACGTTCAGGTGGGCCGCGGTGTCGCGGATCGCCTCGATGTCGTGCCAGCGCTCGGGCGGGATGAAGGGGTGGACCACGGTGCCGATACGGAGACGCCGCGCGGCGGTGAAGACTTGGTCCAGGTCGGGGGAAACCTCGCCGACAGGGATCACGAAGGTGTGGCCCGTGGGGGCCGTGATGTCGTGCTCCGCGAACGCCGCGGCAAAAGCCTCGACACGGGTTTCGAAGGCGCAGGGTTCGGCCCGGCGGTAGCCGATCTCGGCGAGGCGCCGGATCGCCCCATCGAAGTCTGCTTCCAGCGCGTCGCGCACGGAGTACAGCTGCACGGAATACGTCATGACAGCAAAGCCCTTTCGGACGGGGTGTGGTGGCGCTCGATGGCTGCCGTCAGCTCGCGGCGCATGCGGTCGGTCACTCCGGGGAGTTCGTTCAGCAGCACCGACAACGGCAGGACCATGGACTGGTCCAGTAGCTTCGTCACGTCCATGTGCGGAGGCAGGTACTCGCGCAGGATCCCCGACACCGACGCGAGGAGCGCGTCATGCATGGCCAGACACTCGACCGGGCTGTCCAGTGTGAGTGGGGCGGGTGTCGTAGCGAGCGCGTACGTCCAGGCGTGCCGGCCCGCACAGACGGTGCGCTCCGCCCGAGCGGGGTGCTCGGGCAGCGCCACCTCCGCGGTGGTGCCGTCCGGGATCGTCACGCGGACGGTCATGGTGTCGTCCTCTCGTTCCCACTCCACGCTCACCCGCCCGTGAACGGTGTCGTGCGCTGCGCTGGCTCGGGTCAGGCCACCGCCGGGCCGAGGCGCGATGCGCATGGTCCGGTAGCCCGGACTTGTCGCCCGCACCCCGCCGATGACGGTGTGCATCCAGTGTGCGACCGAGCCGAGCGCGTAGTGGTTGAGGGATGTCATTCCCGATGGGTTCACGGTGTTGTCGGGGAGGATGGCGTCCCACCGCTCCCAGATGGTGGTGGCCCCGCGGACGACCGGATCGAGGAACGATGGCGCCCGTGTCTGCAGCAGCAGGCGATAGGCGTCGTCCGTGTGCCCGGTCTCTGTCAGAGCGTGTGCCACGTGCGGGGTGCCCGCGAAGCCGGTGGAGATGCGGTAGCCGTCGCGCCGCACGATATCGGCCAGGCGCGCGCCGGCGCGGCGCAGTTGGTTGTCGTCGAGCAGACCGAACCGGATGGCCAGGGCGTAGACCGTCGCGCACTCGCCGGTGATGCGGCCGCTGGAACTGACGTACTCGGCGCGGAATCCTGCACGAACCCTGTCGGCGACCTCTGAGAACCACGCTGCATCTTCCGTGCGGCCCAACACCTGTGCAGTGCGGGCCATTTCGCGTGCGGTCTGGTGGAAGAAGGCCGTAGCTACGAGATGGCGATCGGCCTTGGCCTGGTCAGGTCGATGCATCGGGGCGGACGGGTCGAGCCAGTCCCCGAATTGGAAACCGGAGTTCCACACACCGGTCAGATCAAGAAGCGGCACCACGCTGCGCGTGAACGTCGCCATCGACTCGTAGCAGCGGCGCAGAATCTCCTCGTCTCCGTACTCCCAGTACAGCTGCCAGGGCAGCCGCACGGCGACGTCACTCCACAGGGCGGTCGGTGTGTCGTGCCCGGGCTGGACATCCGGTACGACGTACGGGACAAAGCCGAAGTCCTTCTGTTCCAGGGCGAGATCATCGAGCCATGACATCAGCACCTCACGCACGTCGTAGAGGTAGGTCGCGGTCGGGGCGAACGCGTTGATGTCTCCCGTCCAGCCGAGTCGCTCGTCGCGCTGTGGGCAGTCGGTGGGGATGCTGACGAAGTTGCCGCGCATCGACCAGACGACGTTGTCGTGCAGCCGGTTCAGCAGGTCGTTCGATGTCTCGAACCACCCCGTACGCGTCATGTCGCTGTGCACGACGACGGCCCGCACGTCATCCGGTGACAATTCACCGCGGAGCCCGTCGATCTCGGCGTACCGGAAGCCGTGGTAAGTGAACCGGGGCTCGAACTCCTCCGGTCCGTCCCCGGCGAGGACATAGCGGTCGGTCGCCTCGGCCGTCCGCAGTGTCATGTAGTCCGGCATGCCGTCGACGAGCACCTCGGCGTGCCGGACGGAGACCTCGGTTCCGCGGGGCCCATCCAGACGGAGCCGGACCCAGCCGGGGATGTTCTGTCCGAAGTCGACGACGGTGCTGCCGGCCGGGGACGTCCAGATCTTCCGTGGCGGCAACTCCTCGACGCGGCGGATCGGTTCCGCGGTGGCCACGGCCAGGGTGGTTGTGTCCCAGGCAACCGGTTCGGCCTGGAGCCAGGCGCCGTCGTCGAATCCGGGTTCGTGCCAACCGGCCGGTTCGAGTCGGGCGTCGATGGTGACCCCGTCGTAGAGGGAGTTGGCGCGCACGGAGCCCTGCCCGCACCGGAATCGGTCGCCTGACGCGACGTACTCCGTCCGGTCTGGGTAGCGCAGTTCGATCAGAGAGAGCAGAGCGGGACGGTCGGCATAGATCCGCGAGCGTGTAATCTCCTCGAATCCGAGGCGGCCGACGGCCCAGCCGTCGCCGACGATGGCGCCGAACGCGTTCGTGCCGGTGCGCACCATGGTGGTGAGATCGTGACTGCGGACGAGCAGGCGGTGCCGGTAGGACGTCCACCCCGGGGCCAGGACCTCATCGCCGACCCGGCCCCCGTTCAGATAGGGCTCAACGGTTCCGAGAGCGGTGAGGTGGAGGGTTGCCCCCAGGAGGTCCGGGCCTGCTTCGAACTCGGTCCGGAAGTACACCGCCGGATCGCCCGGCTCGCCCACGCGTCGTTCGGGCGAGCCGACGAACACCGCGTCGGCGGTTTCGAACTGTGCTGAGAGCATCAATGTCCATTTCTCATTCGATGGCCTGTCGGCCGCACACCTGCCGGCGCAAGGTGGGGCGCGGCCGATGCGCTTGCGGTCGCAGCAGGGCCCCGGGCTCACCGGCCCGAGGCCTCCGGGCGCTGTCAGGCGGGCGAGAGCTCAGTCAGGTCGAGGAGCGGACGCTTCAGGCTGACCTTCACGCCCTTCACCTTCGGTGACGTGTAGTAAAAGACCGAGAAGCTCGTCACGGGTACGAGCCAGGCCTGGTCGATGGCCCGCCGCGTGGCCTGGTCGCGCAGCGTGCGTTGTTCGGCGCCCGTTGCCGCGTCACCCTTCTTGACCAGGGACGCCAGCTGCGGGTCGTCCCCGCCGTAGATGAGACCGGGTGTCGGAACGTAGAAGTTCTTCGCGTAGAGGAAGAACGGAATGTAGCCGTACCCGTAGGACACCATGGGGTGATCGCCACCCAGATACTCCCGTTGGTACTTGGCGCCGTCGCTGGCGTTGACCACACGCACCTTCACGCCGATCTTGGACCAGTCAGAGATCACGGCTTGTGCGACTTCGCTGGCGGGTGGGTTCACGGTGAGGCTGAGCATGGTGGCGCTGAAGCCGTTCGGGTAACCCGCCTTCGCCAGCAGGGACTTCGCCTTCTTGGGGTCGTAGGCGTAGCGGTCCGCCTCCGACTCCAGATAATCGGGCGTCCCCGGGGTCCCTATCTGGTTGACCGGCTTGCCAGTGCCGTGCAGCAACCCCTTGGCGATGGCGTTGCGGTCGACGGCGTAGTTCAGCGCCTGCCGGACGAGCTTGCTGCGTAGTGGCTTGGACCCGGCACTCTTCGCACGGCCGGTCAGTTGGATCCCTGTCTCCGCGACCAAGGTGGAGTACGTCTTGAGATTGGCACTCTTGGCACTCTGCACGGTATTGACGTCGCCCTGCGCCAGGTCGGCGGCGCCGGTCTTCAGCAAGGAGAGAGCCGCGTTGGTGGAACTGACGACCTTGATCACGACTTTGTCGTAGTGGATCGCGGACTTGTTGTAGTAGTTCCGATTGGGTATGTAGGTGTAGTGGTCGCCGGAGACGGTCGCTTTGTCGTCGAGTACATACGGTCCCGCGCCAAACGTCAGGTGCCCCAGCGCCTTCTTGTCGGCAAGGCCCTTCGCGCTGATGACCGAGCTGAGATGCGTCGTCGACGACAGGTTGTACGGCATTTCCGGGTTGGGCCGGGCGAGCTTGAGGGTGACGGTGCGCTCGCCGGTCGCCTCGACGGACACCTTGCCGAGGGACGGCGCCTGCGGGCTGTTCGGATCAGCGAAGGTGTACTTCAGGGACTTGACCACCGCGGCCGTCGTGACCGGTGAGCCGTCCGCGAACTTCACACCTGGGCGCAGGGTGAGTTGGAACTCGCGGTTGCCCTTGCCTACATACTTCCAGGAAGTGGCCAGGCCGGGCTCGTACTTGCCGTCCGGGCCCCGGTGGATGAGCGAGTCGTACGCCAGCGGGGTGTACCAGTTCTCCCCTACGGTGATGCCCGCTCGGGCCGGGTTGAAGGTGCTGGGCGGGGTGAGCGAGACAACGTTGAGTGTGCCTCCTGACTTGCCCTTGGGCGAATCAGCCGTGCCACTGCAGGCCGTCGCGGTCAGTGCGGCGCACAGGACGCCGACCAGAAAGGTTGTGGTGCGGGAGAATCTTCTGTTCATGGAACTTCCTCCATGGAGTGCCGCGCACCCGAAGCGGGGGTCGGAGCCGACGATCCGGTTCGCGCACGGCGGGGTCTTATCGGGAGTCCTGTGCGACGGTGAGCCGCTGGGACGGTGCCCGAGCGGGATCCGGGTCGGGCACCGCGGCGAGCAGCTGCCGGGTGTACGGGTCGCTGGGCGCGCTGTAGACGCGTTCCGCCGGGCCGGTCTCGACGATGCGGCCCTGGTGCATGACGGCCATACGGTGGGACAGGAAGCGCACCACCGCGAGATCGTGCGCGATGAAGAGGTAACTGAGGCCCATCGACTCCTGCAGTTCAGCCAGGAGATTAAGGATCTGGGCCTGCACAGACAGGTCGAGCGCGCTGACCGGCTCGTCACAGATGACGAGTGATGGGTTGATGATCAGGGCGCGGGCGATGGCGATGCGTTGCCGCTGTCCGCCCGAGAAGTGTGCCGGATAGCGGTCCCCGGCGTCGGGCGGCAGACCTACTCGGACGAGCATGTCCCGCACTCGCGCCGCGATGTCCCGCCGCGACAGTGCGGACGACTGCAACAGCAGCGGCTCTGCGATCGAAGTGCCCACCTGCCGGGTGGGGTTGAGCGAGCTGTACGGATCTTGGAAGACCGCCTGGATCTCCGAGCTGAGGGTACGGCGCTCGCGTCGCCCGGCGTGGGTGATGTCGCGCCCCCGGAACCGGATGTGTCCTTCAGTCGGGGGTCGGAAGCCAAGGACGATGTTGGCGAGCGAGCTCTTGCCGGAGCCAGATTCACCGACCAGGCCGAGAGTCTCGCCCTCGGCGATGTCGATATCGACTCCGTGCAGTACCCGGGCAGGCTTGCGCCGCAGCCCCTGGGGGTAGTCGAGGACGATTCCGTGTGCGCTCAGCAGGGGCTGAGCGGATGCCGTGTCGGTCCGGCTCACGAGGCGTCCTCCTTGTCGAGATCCCGCACTCGGTCAATGTGGATGCAGCGGCTGTGGTGATCGGACGCGACAGCAGTGAGGGGGACCGGACGCTGAGCGCAGTCGGCAGCCGCGATCGGGCAGCGGTCCTGGAAGTGACAGCTGACGGGCCAGGCGGCCGGGGGCGGCACCGTGCCCGGGATCGTCGGCAGCCTCGTCAGGGTCGTGGCGGAGCCGCCGCCGGCTGCGATGCGGTCGAGCGCGCGGTGCGGGTTGGCCGCGAGGAGTCCGGCCGTGTACGGGTGCGCGGGCGAGTGGTACAGGGTGCCGACGGGCCCCTGCTCCACGACCTGCCCGGCGTACATGACGACTGCACGCGCGCACAACTGTGCCGCGACGCCCCAGTCGTGGGTGATCAAGACGATGGCGAGTCCGCGCTCCGCCTGCAGGCGCCGCAGCAGTGTGAGGATCTCGGCCTGGACGCGGGCGTCGAGCGCGGTTGTCGGTTCGTCCGCGACCAGCAGATCGGGGTCGCCGGCCAGGGCGAGCGCGATGGCGACCCGTTGGGCCATGCCTCCGGAGATCTGGTGCGGGTAGCGTCGCGAAACGGCGCTCGGATCCGGAATGTTGACCAGGCCGAGGAGTTCGACGGCCCGCGCCCGCGCGGCGCGCCGGTCCAGGCCGTGGTGTCTGCGCACGGCCTCGGCGAGCAGATCGCCGACGCGGCACGTGGGGTCGAGCGCCGTCATGGGTTCCTGGGACACGTAGCCGATACGGGTTCCGCGCAGCGCATGGCGGTCCTGATCGGACAGCGACAGGAGTTCGGCTCCGTCGAACCTGCAGGAGCGGGCGCGGACTTCGGCGCCGGCGGGCAGCAGGCCCAGCACGGCGGAAACCGTGACGGACTTGCCGCAGCCCGACTCGCCGACGATGCCGAGGATTTCGCCCTTGTCGACGTGGAAGCCGACACCTTGGACGACCACGGTGCGGGATCCTCCGGAGCCGAAGGCGACCGTAAGCCCGCGCACCGCCAGCAGTGTGCCCGGCGACGGTTGGTCGGTCGCCTCACCGGATTCGGCTGGCTCGGCCTCGCCTTCCTGCTGTACGGGCGGCTCACCGTTGCCCGCGCCACTCGGCCGTGCCGGTGCGCTGCTCCACCGTTGCACCATCACATCGCGCAGGGCATCACCGAGCAGCGCGAGAGAGAGCATCGTCAGGCCGATGACACCGCCCGACGGAATCAGCATCCAACTGGACCGGTCGAGGACCTGGCTCGCCTGGGTGATCAGTCCGCCCCAAGACGGCTCCGGTTCCTGCACACCAAGGCCGAGAAAGGACAGTCCTGCCTGGACTCCGACCGCGGCCGCGGCGACCAGGGACGCCTGCACGAGGATCGTCGTCGCCAGGCGCGGCACAACGTGCCGACGCAGGATCTGAGCGTCGGCGAGTCCGGAAACGCGGGCCGCCGCGACGTACTGCTCCGTGCGAACGCGCTGTGTCTCCGCGCGGATGACCCGGGCGAGTCCTGACGCACCGAGCACGCCGAGAGCGATCATCGCGAGATGCTGATTTCCCGGGAACACGGCCAGAACGAGCAGGAGGATGAGAATGGACGGGAGCGCGACCGCGAGCTCGATCCAGCGCAGCACCGCCCAGTCCACCCAGCGACCGAAGTAGCCGGCCAGCACTCCCAGGACGGTGCCGGTCACGACGAAGACGAGTGTCACCTCCACGATTCCCAGGAACACTCCTTGGCCACCGAACAGGACGCGGCTGAGGATGTCGCGGCCCAGCTGGTCGGTGCCCAGCCAGTGTTGCCCGCCCGGACCGGCCAGAACCTGAGTCAGGTCGGTGTTCGTGGGCCCGTACGGAGCGAGCACGTTCGCGCCCACGCTCATCACTCCGACCGCCACCAGCCACAACAGCGACAGGGCTGCCAGCGGCCTGCGCACCAACGACCGCAGGACAGAGCCCCGCTGCGGCTGCCGCAGAGTCACCGACAGCTGCTTGGCCGGGTCGTCACTCAGCCCGACGCCGCCGGGCGAGGGGTCCACTGCCGTCTGCTCGATGCCGGTCACCGGAGACGCACCCGGGGGTCGATCGCGCCATAGCAGAGGTCTACGAGCAGATTCGCCGCGACGACGAGCAAGGTGAAGTACACGACCGCTCCCTGGATCACAGGCAAATCCCTTGAGGCTGTGGCCTGTTGGACGATGGAACCGAGGCCGGGCATGGCGAAGACCTGCTCAACGAAGATCGTTCCGCCGATCAGCCCCACGAATACGACGCCGATGACGCTCATGATCGGCACACCTGCGTTGCGGAGCGCGTGCCGGAAGAGAATCGACCGGTGCGCGAGGCCGTTGGCCCGCAACGTCTTGATGAAGTCCTGGGTCAGTACCTGCCCGAGGGAGTCGCGGGTCTGCTTGGCGATGACCGTGGCCCCGCCGACCGCCAGGGAGATCACCGGCAGTACCAGCGACCGCGCCCACTGCCCCGGCGAGTCCGCGAAGCTGACATAGCCGGCCACCGGCAGGAGCCGGAGTGTGACGGAGAAGAACGAGGTGAGGACCACCGCCAGCCAGAAGTTGGGGATGGCCATGCCACCCAGCGACAGGACGTCGACGACGCTACGGGTGACACCACCGCGCACGGCCGAGGTGACGCCCAGCGCGAGACCGAGGACTGCACTTGCCAGCGTTCCCAGGATGAGCAGCGAGAAGGTCACCTCAAGATGCTCGTTGAGCTGGGAGGTGATGCCCTCACCGGAGATGATCGAGATGCCGAGATCGCCGTGCACAGCATTCGTCAGCCAGCTCCCGTACTGCTCGAACACCGGCTTGTCCAGGCCGAGGCTCTCACGCAGGCCGGCGATCTGGGCCGCCGTGGCCTGCGGGCCGAGCATCATCTGCGCGGCGTCGCCGGGGACCAGGCTGGTGAGCACGAACGACAGGGCTGTGGCGACGAAGACGACGGGCAGTGACCACAGCAGGCGGTGCCCAAGGAGTTTCAGCACGGCAGATCCGGCGTGGGTCGGACAGTGCCCGACGGGGAGACGATCCAAGGCGGCACGGCAGTAGGCAAGTTGCGCACGGCGCTCTCCGGAGGTGTGGGATCGGATGTCTACGGCGGTCGATGTTCCAGTCCGGTTTCCGACCGCTGAATTCCCAGTGACACTTGAAGTTCGGGCTCAAAGTAGGGCCGGGCCCAGCACACCGTCAATATCCATGCGCACAAAGAAATTCAGATACCGAGCCACCGGGTGAGCAGAGGGCACGACTTTCCTGCGTGGCCGGTGAAGAGCGCCACAGCCGAGAGACTGGACCCCGGCCTCACGCCGAGTACCTACCGTGTGGCGCCGCGCGCCCCGTCCCCACGGCTGGCGGGGGCACGCAGAAGGACGGCGTCGATGACAGCGCCGAGTTGGGCTCCGATGTCGAACGACGGGTCGACCAGCCAGTGGTTCTGCAGCCCGTCCCAGGCCGCGATGATCAATGCCGCAGCCCGTTCCGGGTCGACCGCGGGGCCTACCTCACCGTTCTCCTGGAGCAGAGAGATGTCACGGGCCAGCTGCGCGCGCGACAGGCGCCAGCGTTGCTTGAAGTAGTCGTGCGCGGGGTGTTCGGGGTTGCTGGCCTCCCCCAGCAGCGACGCGTAGAGGTGGACGATATTGGTCCGGCGTACGCCGTCAACGGCGAGGGCCGGGGCGGCCGCGACCGACTCACCCGGCGCCAACAGGCTCATCTCCTGCTCGTCGAAGAGAGCCAAAGCCGCGACGAGGAGCGTCTCCTTGGATGGAAAGTGGTAGAGGAGGCCCGCTTCGCTGATGCCCGCACGCTTCGCCACTCCGAGCGTGGTCACACTGCGATGGCCGCACTCGACCACAAGCGCCAGTGTGGCCTTGGCGATGGTCTCGCGACGTTCACGCGTCCGTGCATAAGGGCCGCGCCGACGGAGCTCTGACATGCCAGCACCGTATCCGACTCCGGAGCGGGACCCGCTCGCCTCGCGGTGACACAACCGGCCGAGCAGGTGGCGAACAGGCAACGGGCACAGGGCTGTTGACGCACACCCTGACGGCCGCCACTATGAATTTCGAGCCGCACTTGAGGTTCATGGATGTGCCCTGCGCTGCGCGAGAACGTGACGCGAAGCAGGAGAGCACCGATCGGCGGTCACCCTCGCTAGAACGGGCCGAGGACTGCCCATTAGTCGAACACCGTCTGGGAACGGACACGACCCGCCGTCCGAGGTCCGTCCTCACGGGTCTCGTTCCACGAAACACCAGGGAGCCGATATGACAGGACTGTCCGGTCAGCGTGTTGCCGAGTTGAAGGAACGGGCCCAACAGGGCCTGGAAGAGGGGAACTTGCCGGCATGCCAGTACGCACTGGCCAGACACGGTGAAGTACTCGTGCACGAGACGCTCGGCGACGCGCCGCCGGATTCGCGGTTCTCGATCTGGTCGACGACCAAGCCGGTTTTCAGCTCACTCGTCTGGCAGTTGATGGGAGAGGGCAAGCTCGATCCGCTCGCGACGGTTGTGGACCTGTGGCCGGAGTTCGGAGCGCACGGCAAGGGCGGGGTGACACTCGAACACCTGCTGCTTTTCACCGCGGGCTTCCCGGACGCGGAGCTCGACCTTGACTCCATCTTCGACCGTGCGGCCCGGGTGCGACAGATGGAACAGTGGAAGCCGTCCTTCGAGCCAGGGACCGCCTACGGCTATCACGGGTTCAGTGCGCACTATGTGATGGCAGAGCTGGTGGAGCGCGTCACCGACATGGACCACCGAACGGCGTTGCGGGAGAGGATTCTCGGGCCCCTGGGCCTCGAACGGCTCGAACTCGGCGTCCCCGAGGGCCGGCAAGGCGACCTCCAGCGCATGGTCGGCACAGGTGAGCCCAGCACGGCGGAGGAAGTGAAGGACCTCCTGGGCCTCGACTCGCTGCCACACGACGTGACCGA
Source organism: Streptomyces sp. UC4497 (assembly GCF_054871485.1). Classification (NCBI taxonomy): domain Bacteria; kingdom Bacillati; phylum Actinomycetota; class Actinomycetes; order Kitasatosporales; family Streptomycetaceae; genus Streptomyces; species Streptomyces sp. UC4497. The sequence goes on from NZ_JBTYHB010000044.1 coordinate 66,673, forward strand.
GGCGATGAACGCGTCGGCAGGGAACGCGAGCGTGCGTCTCGACGCCCTCCTGACCGAGTGGCAGCGGCCAGACCTCGTCACGTTCGGCATTCCGGGAGCCTCAGGGGTAAGCGACGCGGCGAGCCTCGCGCTGTTCTACCAGCACCTGCTGCATGACCCCAAGCACGTATGGGACCCCGCGATCCGGCGCGACGTCACCACCCACGTACGGAACGTCTTCGCCGCGGCGCCGTTCGGCATCGTCGCGAACCGTACACGCGGGCTTGAGCTGCAGGGCGACGACCCGACGTGCCTCCATCGTGTCGGCGGGGGCGGCGCAACCCCGCGGACGTTCGGGCACAACGGAGCCGCGGGCCAAATCAGTTGGGCCGATCCGGAGAGCGGCCTGTCCTTCGTCTACCTGACGAACGGGTGCGACCGGAATGACGTTCGCGTCGTTCGGCGCTCACGCGAGCTGAACGCGGCGGCGGTGGCCTGCGCCGCATGACGGCCTCGCGCACATTGCGCCCCGCCTCCCCTTCCACGACCGACACCCACACGACCGAGATTGCGAGTCGCCAAGACATGACCGACCAGGACCTGACCTCCGTGGCGAGCGATCCCCACCAGGACGACCCCGCGTTCGGACCCGCATTCGTCGATGTCGACGAGTGGCGCGATCACCCCGTACGCCACCGCTACCTGCACGGCGGCTTCGAGGGGACCGAGACCCGATTCGAGATGTACCTGCCGGAGGACGGCGCCTACCAGGGCCGGATGGTCCAGGAGCTCGAGGGCGGCGTCGGAGGCACCGAGCTGCACGAACCCGAGTCCATGGAGAGTCTGCTCCGCAGCGCCTTCCGGCTGGGCGCCTTCGTCGTGACGTCGAACCAGGGCTGGATCCGCAGCCCGGAGCGGCCCGGCGTGGGAGGGCCGGGGCTCCCGGAAGACCGCACGATCCTCTCGCACCGGGCGAGCGCGCAGACCGCGCGTTACGCCAAGGCGGCCGCAGTGGAACTCCTTGGCGCGCGGCCGCACCACTCCTACCTGTTCGGGGCCAGCGGCGGGGGCGCCCGATCGGTGTCGGGCATGGAGCAAGTGCCCGGCCTGTGGGACGGCGCGGTCCCGATCGTCATGGTGAACCAGCACCTCGCCTGGCACTACTGGTCGGTGTGGATCCGCGCGGAAATCGCCCTGCGCCACAAGAAGGACGAGATCACCGCCGCCGTGGACGCCGGTACCGACCCCTTCGCGGTCCTCGACACGGACGAGCAGCGGGAGTGCCTGTCCGACCTCTACGCCGTCGGCTATCCGAAGGGGGCCGAGAATCTGCTCAGCATGGCAGCGTCCGACTGGGCGAACTGGATCCCTCTCATAGACCCCGAGTACGCGGAGGACTTCTGGGGCCTGGCCGGCTATGCGGGGAAGAACATGGAGCCGCTCCGCGCGACCGGCACGGTCACCGGCCTGGTCCTCGCGTCGGATCCAGAAGGCCCGGCGTTGGTGGAGGCGCTCTTCGAGGGGTTTCGCGCGTTGGTCCCACCCGACTCTGTGGTCGGCGCCCGACTCAGCGGTGTCGAGGTTACGAAAGATCTGATCGGCTGCCGGTTCACCGTTGGTGAGCCAGGAGCTGAGGTGCTGCGCGTCTGCACGGCCGTGGCCGGTGACTGCATCGGGTTCGCCGACCCCGGGCCGCATCTGACACCACAGGTGGGCGACAAGATCACTCTGGACAGCACCTTCGAGCAGGCATGGTCCCATTACCACCGGCACATCATCGACCCGAACCAGCCGACCATGCGGCGCTGGGCGAGTAACGGTCAGCCGATCTGGCCGCAACGCCCTCTCGCCCCGGAGCGCCGGGCCGTGCTCGGCAGCCTGCCGACCGGCCGCTTCGACGGCAAGATGATCGTCCTTCAGAGCGCCCTGGACCATCTCTGCCCGCCGCACTTCGCGCACGACTACATCGAGAGGGTGCGTGCCCAACTGGGGAACAGCGACGATCACATGCGGCTCTGGATCCTCGACAACGCCATGCACGGCGAAGTCTCTCCCACACTCGGCACTCAGATCACCCTGCGGTTCGTCAAGATCTTCGGCGCCGCACTGCAGGCCCTTGAGGACCTCGTGGCGTGGGTGGAGAACGGTGTGAAGCCACCGGCAGACACCTCCTACAAGCTGAGTGTCTGGCAAAGGACGCTGCTCGCACCGACAGCGGTAGAGCGTGGCGGGATCCAACCGGTCATCTCCCTCGATGGACCGGTTGACGCCAGGGTCGGCGAGACCGTGCGATTCACGGCGCAGGTCGATGTCCCGCCTGGCGCGGGCTCCGTGGTCGAAGCGGCCTGGGATTTGGACGGTACCGGCCGCTTCGAGGAGAAGGCACAGATCGAGGAGCCCGCGCCGACCCTGACGGCTCAGGTGGAGCACCGCTTCGGCGAAGTAGGCGCCCATGTCGTCGTGCTTCGCGCGACAAGCCAGCGCGAAGGCGATACCTCGGCCTCGGTCACGGGCGTGGAGAACCTGGCGCGACTACAGGTCCGAGTGACGGCATGACAGACGGGACCTGAAGCGAATCAGACACCCCGCTCTGTGCCGGGCCCGAACGGAAACTCCCTACTCCATGAGCACGTTGAGGTCGAGGTTGTGGAAGGCATTGGCGACGAAGCTCGCGGCCAGTCTCCGTGCTTCGTCCAGCTCGCCACCGTGGTCGATGGCATGCTCGCACACCTGAATGGCGACGCCGACACAGGCGGCGGCGAGCGCTTCAGCGGTCGGCCCGAGTGCCGGGCCGTAGGGCTGTCGGCGGCGCTCGATGAGGCCGGTGAGCTGTTCGGTCACCGCGCCCAGGACCTGCCGCCTCAGACTGGTGGGGTGGTCGCCGGCCCTGTCCCCACGGAAGAGCAGGTCAAAGCCCTCGGCCCGTTCGGTGGCCAGGCGAAAGAGCGGTTCCATTCCCGTCCGCGCGAGTTGCGCGAGCGACAGATCGGTCCCGTGCTCGTACGCGTCGCCGATCCACGCCCTGAAGACATCCGCCTCACGTTCGATGACACGGCGGTGGAGTTGTTCCTTGTTGCCGAAGCGGGCATAGAGCGTGGGCCTGGTCGTTCCTGCTCGTCGTGCTATGTCGGCGATCTGCGCGGCGCTGTAGCCGACCGCGTGGAACACCTCACGGGCGGCATCAAGGAGTTGATCTTCGTCGAAGCGGCGGCCGCTCGGGCCGATCACGGTGCGGGCGGACATGACACCAAACCATAGGCCGACTCCTTGACTCGAAGTAAAGCTTCGCCCTAGCTTGACGTGAAGTAAAGAACACAGCACATTTCATCAGCCTCCCACACCCCTCCCAACCCCCTTCCACACGCACGGAGGAGAGATGTCCCTTTCCCGTTCGCGCCGTCGCGCAGCCGGGACTACGCCGCGGCCGACGCAACCGTCGATGAGCGCGAGCAGGCGCTGGCGGATCCTGCCCGCTCTCGGCGCCACCGCGTCTCTGCTCCTGGCAGTCGGGGCGACCGACGCCGGCGCCAGCAGCGGCGAGGCGGGCACCGACCGCACGGCCGCATCCACTGGCAGCCCCGGCGACGTCCCCTTCGAGCCGATCGACTTCGACCGCATCCCGGTGCCACCGAAGGTGCGCGCGAGCAGCCCGTCCTTCACCCCCGACGGGAAGCATGTGGTGTTCTCCGGCACGCATACGGTGGATGGCAAGCCGAAGAGCGACGCGTGGATCACCGACCTCAAGGGCAAGCACGTCCGCTGCCTCACGTGCTCGACCGGTGCGGAGACCCCAAACCTCCCGTACGTCTTCCCGTTCGCGGACGGCAAGCGGGTCTTCCTCGGCTTCTATGGCGTGCTCGAATGTGCGCCCAGCATCGTGAACTGCCGCACGTCCAAGTACCTGCCGTACGACCTCTCCACGGCGAACCCCCCGCTCGGGGTGATCCCGCCGGGCGGAGCGGCGAACAGACCGCAGTCCGTCGTCCGCCAGGGTGCCTATCCGACCCTCGCACAGGACGGAAAGCACATCGGCTACTCCGATGTTCGCACCGACGGCCTCGAGCAGATGGTGGTCGCCAAACTCGTACGCAAGACAGACAAATACGTGGCCGAGGACCCCAAGGTCATCAACCCGCCCGGCCCCACCTCGGCGTCCGACCGGAACGTCGACGCCTGGTCGGAAAGCACCGGGTTGTACGAGCTGAAGACCTTCACCCACGGCGGCAGCCATGTCACCTACGTGCATTCAGGAGGCACTCACTCAGAGAACCCCGAGGTATGGGAGGTGAACCTCAAAACCGGTGTCCGCAAGCGGCTGACCAACCACCCCGACTGGGACGAGGACTACGCCGGTTCACCGGACGGCGGCAGCTCCGTCGTATGGACCAACCGCACCCACAACATGTGGGACTCACTCGGTGGTCTCCTGCCCCACCGCAGCTTCATCGACGCGCCAATGGTCGGCGCCGAGGCCGGCATGCTGATCAACACGCCCAACAACCTGGCGTGCGGTGGTGTCGTGTGGCTCATGCCCGGGGAAGGCGACCACGGCGGTGCTGTCTCCGGCCAGCCCATCATCGCCCCGGACGTGCACGCGCACACCAGTGTCTCGGGGTGGACAGCCTGGAGCCCGGACGGGACGAAGTTCGCGCTCAACGCGGTCAAGCAGGGCTCCGGACTCTTCTCCGGCGATGTCCCGGACTATCTGACCGTCGCGAAGATGTCCAGCCGCCAGCCGGCCAAGCCGGAACCCGTCGTCAGCTCCGACGTCGGTGACTGGGCTCCCGCCCCGGCCGACTGGCACCCTCCATTCGGTTATGTCGGAGACGTCACCCTCGACGGACCGGGCGGCGGCACGGTCGACATCCACTACAACGGCAAACAGGGCGCGGTCTACGGTGACTTCTCCGCGACGTACAAGAGCTACTCCGAGGACGGCAAGACGTTCCTCGACGGGACCAAGAAGATCGACGTCCTGGAACCCGGCATCACGAAGGTCCATGAGGTCACGAACCTCGTGATGACGGGTGAGCACACCGGATCACTCCGCAAGGACCTCGAAATCTCGGGCGGCAACGCCGCTGGTACGCCGACCTACAAGGGCACCTCCACCGCTACGTACGACGGCAAGACCGTTTCGGGGCCACCCAAGTGGCTTACGCAGAAGGGCTCCTGTCCCGAGCGACTGCCGAAGAAGCCGAAGATGCAGGCCAAGGCCAAGCACATAGGACATGGCCGCTACGCGATCGAGGTGACCGCCAGCGTCGGTGGCATGGGCCCGCACGAGACGACAGTCGACACCCGGCCGGTGACTCACGCACGAATCGACACACCCGGTCGAGACACCTACACCGACGACCGCGGTATCGCTGTCGTCACGCTCCCCGGCAACCGCCCGGCCACGGTGAAGGTAACGTCCGGCGAGACGATCACGCCGACGAGCCTCCGGCTCGGCTGAGCCGTCGGCCCCATACCGCGAACGCGTCCGATGGCGAGGGGGTGGGGGGCGGGCCCCCGGGGGGGGGGCCCCCCCCCCTTACCCCTACCGCCGGGCCCGCCCAACACCCCCCCCGGGGCCCCCCGTGTTTCCCTCCCCCCCAGGTAGGGTTGCGGCAAAGCCCAAAGCACGAAACAAAATAGCCCAACATATACACACGGCGTGGGGGGCGGCGGGGGGGGGGGGGGGGGGGGTGGGGGTGGGGGTGTTTGGGGGGGGGGGGGGGGGGGGGGGGGGCCCCCGGGGGG
>NZ_JBTYHB010000045.1:0-72302 GCF_054871485.1 Streptomyces sp. UC4497
CCCCGGCCCCCTGGGTTTTTACGACCCCCGGGGGCGGGGGGGCCGGCCCCCGCGCCCCCGCCCGGGTGCTACCCCGCCCGGGCGGGGGCCCGACCCCTGTTGGCCCCCCCCCGCCTCTCCTACGTTTTCGCGTGGGCTGGTGCCCGTGCTGATCGCGGTGCGGCTCGCGTGTCGCCATGGTCCCGTTCGCGCAGTTCCCCGCGCCCCCTATAAACGCGGACCTCGACTAAACGCGGACCTCGACCGACTTCGCCACCCGGTCGTGCAGGCCGCGGCCGTCGCGGTCCCAGATCAGCGCCGGGATGGCGACGCACAGCAGCACCGAGCGGGCCAGCACCCGGCCGAATCCGACGCGTCCGCCGGCCTCGGAGACGACCCGCAGGCCGAAGAGGCGCTTGCCGGGCGTGCAGCCGATGGTGCCGACCGTGAGCACGCTCATGGCGAAGAAGATGAGCAGCGCCCAGTTCCCCGTCGCCTGGTTGTAGCCGTGCGTGACCAGGCCGTATGCGATCAGCATGCACAGCGCCCAGTCGACGACGAGGGCTCCGATGCGACGGCCGGGGCGCGCGATGGAGCCGGGTCCGTGCTCGGGCAGGCCGAGCTGTTCACCGCGGTAACCGAAGTCGGCGCCCGCCTGTTCCATGGCCTCACGAGGCCCGGACAGCCACGATCCCATTGCTTCCCTGTTGTCCACGCGTCAACGGTACTGCGCCTCGCTCCTGATGCGGTCCCGGCCCCCGCTCCGGTTAACTTGGGCGAAACAAATGGGTCATGCTTGAGAAATCACGCCTGCATATCGTCGGGTCCCAGCGTGTGCCACCGCACTGGTCGCGCGATCGAGCTGCCAAGAGCTGCAACCCCGCCCCTCCCCGGGTGGGAGTAGGAGGAGTTGGATGTTCCAGAACGCCGATGACGCCAAGAAATTCCTCGCGGACGAGGACGTCAAGTTCGTCGACGTTCGCTTCTGCGACCTGCCGGGTGTGATGCAGCACTTCACGGTGCCGGCGGAGGCGTTCGACCCCACGGAGGAGCTGGCCTTCGACGGCTCGTCGATCCGCGGCTTCCAGGCCATCCACGAGTCCGACATGGCGCTGCGCGCGGACCTCTCCACCGCTCGTGTGGACCCCTTCCGCCGCGACAAGACGCTGAACGTCAACTTCTTCATCCACGACCCGATCACGGGCGAGCAGTACTCCCGTGACCCGCGCAACGTGGCGAAGAAGGCCGAGGCGTACCTCGCCTCCACCGGCATCGCCGACACCGCGTTCTTCGGCCCCGAGGCCGAGTTCTACGTCTTCGACTCGGTGCGCTTCGAGACCTCCGCGAACCGCTCGCTGTACGAGATCGACTCCGAGGCGGGCGCCTGGAACACCGGCGCCGTCGAGAACAACCGCGGTTACAAGGTCCGCTACAAGGGCGGTTACTTCCCGGCCCCGCCGGTCGACCACTTCGCCGACCTGCGCGCCGAGATCTCCCTCGAGCTGGACAAGCAGGGCCTCAAGGTCGAGCGCCAGCACCACGAGGTCGGCACGGCCGGCCAGGCGGAGATCAACTACAAGTTCAACACGCTGCTCGCCGCGGCCGACGACCTGATGCTCTTCAAGTACATCGTGAAGAACGTCGCCTGGCGCAACGGCAAGACCGCGACCTTCATGCCGAAGCCGATCTTCGGTGACAACGGCTCGGGCATGCACGTCCACCAGTCCCTGTGGAACGGTGGCGAGCCCCTCTTCTACGACGAGCAGGGCTACGCGGGCCTCTCGGACATCGCCCGCTACTACATCGGCGGCATCCTCAAGCACGCCCCGTCGCTGCTCGCCTTCACCAACCCGACGGTGAACTCGTACCACCGCCTGGTGCCCGGCTTCGAGGCCCCGGTCAACATGGTGTACTCGCAGCGCAACCGCTCCGCGGCCATGCGTATCCCGATCACGGGCTCGAACCCGAAGGCCAAGCGCGTCGAGTTCCGCGCGCCGGACCCGTCCTCGAACCCGTACCTCGCCTTCTCGGCGCTCCTGATGGCCGGCCTCGACGGCGTCAAGAACAAGATCGAGCCGGCCGAGCCGATCGACAAGGACCTGTACGAGCTGGCTCCCGAGGAGCACGCCAACGTCCAGCAGGTCCCGACCTCGCTCCCCGCGGTCCTCGACGCCCTGGAGGCGGACAACGAGTACCTGCAGGCCGGCGGCGTCTTCACGTCCGACCTGATCGAGACGTGGATCGACTACAAGCGCACGAACGAGATCGCCCCGATCCAGCTGCGCCCGCACCCGCACGAGTTCGAGCTGTACTTCGACATCTAAGCCGTCCCGTAACCCCGGACGCGCTCGTCGTCGAGGGCCCGGTCTCCCCCATCAGGGAGGCCGGGCCCTCGGGCGTTTCGGGAGGCGGTGGGTCATGTCGGGGGCGGGTGAAGCTCGCCGGGCGGGAAACGGGTAAACGCCTTAAACTCGGGCAAGTCGCACACGCTGACAAGCCTCGGAGGAGTGCCGTCATGAGCAATCTGTTCGTCGTCGCCTATAACGACCTCGCCACCGCCGACCAGGTCCGCAACCGGCTTCTGGAGATGTCCAAGGAGCACCTCGTCGAGCTCGAGGACATCGTCGTCGTCGAGCGTCGGGAGTCCGACGGGAAGATCAAGCTGCATCAGGCCGTGAACCACACCGCGATGGGCGCCACGGGCGGCGCGCTGTGGGGCAGTGTCATCGGCATGCTGTTCCTCGTGCCGTTCCTGGGGGCCGCCGTGGGCGCCGCGGCGGGAGCCGCCGGCGGGGCCGTCACGGACACCGGGATCAACGACAACTTCATGAAGGAACTCAGCCAGAACCTGCGGCCCGGCGCCGCCGCGCTGTTCGTCCTCGTCAAGCAGGCCGCCAAGGACAAGGTCGTGCCCGAGATCGCCACGTACGGCGGTCAGCTGGTGCAGACCTCGCTGAGCAACGACGACGAGGAGGCGCTGCGCGAGATGCTGCAGAAGAGCCAGTCGAAGGCCGAGGCGCCTGCCTAGGCGTAGGCGTCGGTCACTGGGCGAGGAGTTCGGGCAGTCGGCCCTCGGTGACCTCGCGGGCCACGTCGGCCAGCTTGCGCCGGTGGGAGCGCGCGTAGCCGCGCAGGCCCGCGAACGCCTCGTCCAGTGACAGTCCGTGCCGGGCGGCGAGGATGCCCTTGGCCTGCTCCACGACGACCCGGCTGGACAGCGCGTGCTCCAACTGGCCCGCGAGGAGCTGCGTCTCGCTCAGTTCACGCTGCAGCGTGAGGGTGTGCCCCGCGACCTCGGCGAAGCGCCGGACCAGAGCGAGGGCCTCCTCGTCCAGCGACTTGTCCGGCGCGGTGAACAGCACCAGCGCACCGATCTCCCCTTCCCTGCCGTGCAGCGGAAGCGCGGTGGCCCGGCCGAAGCCGAGGGCCTGGGCCCGGGGGGACCAGCGCGGCCAGCGCAGCTGGGCGGAGCGCGTGGTCACATCGACGTCCACGAGGGCGCAGCCCGTCGTACGGGCGTCGTAGCCCGCGCCCTCCCCCCAGCGGGCGGCATCGGCGGCGAGGGCGCCGAGCGAGGGATCCGTGCCGTCGGTGAGGACGGGCGCGCGGCCGCCGGGCACGTACACCACCAGCGCCCCGCGCGCGTGGAACAGCCGCCTGCCCCCTTCGGCGAGGGTGGCCAGCAGTGCCTGCGTGTCCAAGGGTTCGCGAGCGGCTCCGCCCGTCAACTCGGCGAATACCGCGGCGACTTCCTGCTCTCGCAGTGTCACGGTGGGGACCTCTCAGCCGAGTTGGAGTCGTCCCTGAACGATATCCTGAGCGACGTCGCCGATGGGACGGCTGTCCACGAAGGCGCGTGCTTTGACCAGTTCCAGCGCGTCCGGTATGCGACAGCCGAGCTGGACGGCCACCATGCCCGCGGCCTGGTGGACCTCGGCGCGGTAGTCGATTCCTCCGAACAGGCCGGGTACCGCGTCCGCGCCCAGGAAAACGTTCCGCGTCAGGGAATCTGCGACCTGAGTGACGGTCGCGGTGGACATGGCGTCCGCGCGCACACCGAAGGCGGCCAGAGCACCGATGCAGCTGTCGGCGGACCGCAGGGGAACCGCGAGGACGTGGCCGATTCCGAGCCCCTCGGCCGCGGGACCGTAGCCCGGCCAGCGGTCCGTCAGTCCGGTCCCCGAGGCGGCGACCGGGCAGCGGCCCTGCACCGCGTCCCGCGCCGGGCCCTCGCCGAGGATGTACTCCAGGTCCTGCGCGCCGCGCGAGGGCTCGTCCGACGAGGCGGTCGCGATCTGGTTCCGGTCGAGGTCGACGAGGGTGACGGCGGCACTGACGGTCCCGCAGGCCTCCGCGACCCCCGTCATGAACAGCGGAGGCCGACCTCCGGTGGCCGCCCAGCTGGCGGCGCGCCGGGCATGGGATTCGAGGAGCTCCGCGGTCACCTCGTGCCGCTTCGCGCTCGTCCGGTGGATCTGCGCCAGGCGGTCGTGCAGGTCGCCGCCGCTCTCCCGGGCCAAGTTCTCGCACTTGCGCACAAGGCTCAGCTCGCGGTCCGCGCGCTCGCGAGCGCGGGCCGCACGCCGCCAGACGGCCGCCGCCTGTTCCGCCGAACTCCCCCCGAGGGTCATGCCCTCAGCGTACGCCCAGGTACCGGATCACGAGGCTCCGTTGCTCCGACCGCCCTCCTCCATCAGCAGCACGACGCCGCCGTGGTGCCCGCCGAACGGGCTGCAGTTGATGGTGCAGTTGATGCTGCGGCCGAGGCGGTTGACGGCGGCGATCATCACCGGCTCGCTGCGGCTGCGGGTCCTGAGGCACTCCTCAACGGCCTCCCGCAGCGGCCGGGTGGGCAGCCCGAAGTCGAGGTCGAAGAAGGCCTCGTCGACCGCCTCGTCCTGGCGCAGCCCCCACAGGTCGCTCGCGCCCCGGTTCCAGCTCTTGACCCTGAGGCTCTTGTCGAGGACGACGACGGCGGCCGCGATGGAGGTGAGGACACCCTCCAGGAAGGCGCGGGTCTCGTCGAGCTCGTCGCTGCGGATCCGCATTTCCTCGTTCATCGTCTCCAGTTCCTCGTTACCGGACTGGAGTTCCTCGTTCGTGGTCTCCAACTCCTCGTTCGTGGACTGGAGTTCCTCGTTGGTCGTCTCCAACTCCTCGATGGAGGACTGGAGTTCCTCGTTGGTCGTCTCCAACTCTTCGTTCGTGGACTGGAGTTCCTCGTAGGCTGTCTCCAGATCCTCACGCACGCGCTTGACCTCCGCCTTGAGCTGGGTGGCCACGGTCACGTCGGTGAACGAGATGTGGGTGGCCGCCGGCACTCCCCCGACGCCGATCAGCGGCTGGACGACGATGTCGAAGAACTGCACGTCCTCGCCGACCCGGCGCTGCGCCCCGTTGACCCGAAGCGTGCGGCGCTCGTGCGTGGCCTGGTCGATCAGTGAGCGCAGCTCGACGGGCCGGTAGGAGATCTCGAGGTCTCTGAAGGGGCGGCCGATGTCGTTCGTTGTGAGGGAGAACTGCACGCGTGCCTGGTTGTTGATGAGGACGACGATGCCCTCGGGGTCCACGGCGAGGGCGGCGCCGGGCGAGGCGTCGAGGACCAGGTCGCGCAGCTGGCGGTTGCGGGCCAGGCTCTGCGACTCCCCGCTCTGGCTGCTGCGCAGCTTCACCGGGGCCGGCTGGTAGGTCGTCGTCGCGCCGCCCGGTCGGCGGCGGAAGATGCGCTGGCGCATGCTGATGACGTCGAACCGGTCCGCGTCGTTGAGCAGCATCTCGGCCTTGCCGAGGAAGAGGAAGCCGCCCTCGCGCAGCGCGAAGTGGAACCGGTCGACGATCTGGGTCTGCGCCTCGACGTTGAAGTACATCAGGGCGTTGCGGCAGACCAGCAGGTCGAGCCGGGAGATGGGGGCGTCGCGGGTGATGTCGTGGCGGCCGAAGATGACACGGCGGCGCAGGTCGGAGCGGAAGCTGAACTGCGAGCCGTTCTGCTCGAAGTACTTCTCGCGCAGTTCGGCGCTGAGCGGCTCCAACGCCTTGGCCGGGTAGAGGCCGGAGCGGGCGTCGCGCAGCGCCTCGTCATCGACGTCGGTGCCGTAGATCTTGACGCGGTTGAGGGCCTCCTCGAGGCCGAGCGCCTCCGCGAACATGATCGCGAGGGAGTACGCCTCCTCGCCGCTGGAGCAGCCCGCGCTCCACACCCGGACCTCCTCCTCCGGGCCGAGCTGGGCCAGGAGCTCGGGGACCACCTCGTGCTGCAGATACGTCCAGGCGTCCGCGTCCCGGAAGATGGAGGTGACGTTGATCAGGATGGTGTTGAAGAGGGCGCTGAATTCGTCGGCGTTCGTCTCCAACTGGTCGCGGTAGTCGGCGTACGAGTCGATGCCCACGTCACTCATGCGTTTGCGGATGCGGCGCCCCAGGGAGGTGCGCTTGTATCCGGTGAAGTCGAAGCCGCGGGCGTCCCTCAGGAACCGGAGCAGTTCCTCCAGTTCCTCGTCGGTCTCCGCGTCGCGCGGCGCCTCGCTCATCGTCCGTCCTACCTACTGCCTCTTGTGTCGACGAGTCCGCGGATCAGCGCGGAGATTTCCTCCAGAGGTAGCACGAAGTCCACCGCCCCCGTACCCACCGCGGCCTCCGGCATGCCCGTGAACTCCGCGGTCTCCGGGTCCTGCGCGATCACGGTACCGCCCTGCGCCTTGACGGCGTCGACGCCCTTGGCGCCGTCGCTGCCCGTGCCGCTCAGGACGACGACGACGGCACGGACCCCGTAGGCGTCGGCGACGGATTCGAAGAGCGGGTCCGCGGACGGCCGCAGGAAGTGCACCCGGTCCCCCAGGGTGAGGCCGAGGGTGCCGTCACGGTCCACGACGAGGTGGCGGTCGGGTGGCGCGATGTGGACGGTGCCGGGCCGGACCGACTCGCCCGCTTCGGCGAGTTTGACGTGCAGGGCGGTGCGGCGGTCAAGGATGTCCGCGAGGACGGTGCGGTGGTGTGGGTCCAGGTGCTGGACGACGAGGACGGGCACGGGCAGGTCCGCCCCGAGCCCGCCGAGAACGGTGACAAGGGCATGGATGCCGCCCGCGGACGCGGCGACGGCGACGACGCCGAAACTGTCGTCCGTACGGTCGGCACTGATCGGTGACGGCACATCATTGACCCTAAACGCCCGACAGGCCTGCGGCTATGGATACAGGCCGGGCCGGCCCGTCAGGCGCCGGGCGTTGCCGTCAGCACCCCGGCCGATATCGCGGAGCGCAGCACCGCGTGGTCCCGGTCGGTCTGCTCGGCGTAATGCATCGCGAACGCGGCGACCGCCCGGTCGAAGACGTCCTTGCCACCGAGGTAGGCCGCGAGGGCGATGCGGTCGCCGGAGCGGGCGTGCGCGCGGGCGAGGGCGGCGCCGCACAGCCGGGCGTAGGCGAGGAGTTCGTCGGGCGGCATGGCGGTGACGTCGGCGGAGCCCTTCATGTCGCGCAGTTGACGCCAGTAGAAAGAGCGGCCCTGGGGTCCCGTCATCCAGCCGAGGAAGATGTCGCCCGCCGCCTGGAGGAGGCGCTGTCCCGACACGACGCGGTGGCCGGGATGGATGTACGGGCCGTGGTTCGGGATGTGCTCCTCGACGACGGACCGGGTGGCCTCCTTGATCTGGAGGAACAGCGGGTCGTCCGCGTCGCGCCCGGCGAGCAGCACGATGAAGCAGCGGGTGCCGACGCTGCCGACGCCGACCACCTTGCGGGCCGCGTCGACGAAGCGGTAGCGGTCGAGGAGCCGGCGGCGTTCCTCGGCGAGCGTGGAGCGGTAGTCGCCGAACATCTTGCGGACGGCGGCGGCGTCGGAGATCCCGGCCGGTTCGAGGAGCGGCGGGTCGTACGCGATGCGGCGGCGGCCGTCGGGGGTGGTCTCGGTGAGCTTGCCGAGGGCGTGCAGGCTGGTACGGCGGGTGGCCTGGGCGAGGGTGTGCTCGACGCGGCGGCGGTGGCGCGTGGAGCGGATGAGCGGGAGCAGTGCGTGGGCGTCGATGCGCTCGTACCAGACGGCGAGTTCGCCGAGCCCCGCCAGTCGGCGCATGTTGTCGCGGTACGCGGTGACGGAGGTGAGGGCGGCGTGGTGGGCCTGCTTGTCGGAGTGGCCGTTGTCGCGGGCGGCGACGGCTATGGAGGCGGCGAGGCGTTTGACGTCCCACTCGAAGGGTCCCGGGTACGTCTCGTCGAAGTCGTTGAGGTCGAAGAGCAGGGCGCGGTCCGGCGCGGCGAACAGGCCGAAGTTCAACAGGTGCGCGTCGCCGCAGAGTTGAACGGTGAGGCCCGAGTGGGGTGTCGCCGCGAGGTCGCCCGTCATCACGGCGGCGGCGCCGCGCAGGAAGGCGAACGGGCTCGCCGCCATCCGCCCGTAGCGGATGGGCAGCAGGTCGCGGAGCCGGTCGGCGCCCTGCCGTTCCAGGGTCACGACGGGGTCGGGGCGGTCGGCGGACGGGATCCACGGGCCGTGCGAGGAGCGGGGGCTGTGCTTGCGGGCCCGTCTGCCCTGGTCGGCGCGTTCGGCGGGGCTGCTCATGGCGGGCGCCCCTTCGGTCAATGACGCAGGGCGCGGGAGACCTCGGCGGTGATGTCACCGTCGAGCGAGTGGGTGCTGCGGGCGGTCGCGTCCTTGGAGTCGCCGCCCCGCACATCGTTCACGTTGAGCACGACGGTGTCCACCAGCTTGTCGTCGCCGTTCCTGAAGCCGACCTGGACGACGTACGACTTGGTGTCCGACGTGCCGTTGCTGACGGTGACCGGAACCGTGGTGCGGTCGCCGTCGGATTTCACGTCGCCGAGCTTCACGTCGCCCTTGGCGTCGACGCCGTCCTTGAAGTCGTTGAACTTCTGCTGCGCCTCCGCGGTCGCCGACGCCACCACGTCCGCGCCCCTGGACGCGGCCGAGGACGCGGCGGAGGCGGCCTTCGACGCGGCGCTGGAGGGGCCGTCGCCGTCGTCCGAGCAGCCGGCCGCGGCCACGGTCAGGGCCGCCGCGCACAGGGCCGCGGCGACCGCCCGTACGCCTCGTGAGCCTCGTCGTACGTCCGCCATCGCCGACTCCTCCGCTCGACCACCACTGCAGGTTGCCTCAGTCAACGTTGGGGCAGGGGTGGGGCGCATGCCAAGGGGGGCAAACAGGTGACCTTCGCGGCGGCGCGGCGGGCAGGATGTGCCGCATGAACACGAAGAGCACAGGGACCGTGCGGCACATCGGTGACGACGAGCGGCGCGCCCGGCTCGCCCGCGCGCACCGCCTCGCCCCTTCGGCGCGTGCGGACCGCGCCGAGGACGTCGCGCGCTCGCTCGTGGCGCTGCACGGCACGGATCCGGCGACCGTGTATCTGGCGGTGGGGGCGCGGCTCGCGGAGCCTTCCGGGACGGTCGCGGACGTCGAGCGGGCGCTGTACGAGGACGGCAGCCTGGTGCGGATGCACGGGATGCGGCACACGGTGTTCACGTTCCCGACGGAGCTGGCGGCGACGGTGCACGCGTCGACCGGGCTCGCGGTGGCGGCGAAGGCGCGGGCAGGGCTGCTCAAGGACATCGCGGGCGGCAGCGACGGGCGCCTCACGCCCGAGTGGCTGGCGGAGGTGGAGGCGTCGGCGCTGGCCGCGCTCGAGCGGCGCGGGGAGGCGACGGTGACCGAACTCGTGGCGGACGAGCCGCGGTTGAGGGAGCAGTTCACGTACGGCAGGGGCAAGAGCTACGAGGCCGAGCAGACCGTGTCGTCGCGGCTCATGCGGGTGCTCGGGGTGGAGGGGCGGGTCGTACGGGGCCGGCCGCTCGGCTCGTGGACCTCGACGCAGTTCCGGTGGGCGGTCGCGCCGCCGCATCCGGAGCTGCCGGTCGCCGAGGCGCAGGCGGAGCTGCTCCGGCTGTGGCTGGGGGCGTGCGGGCCCGCCACGGAGGGGGACCTCAAGTGGTGGACGGGGTGGAAGGTCACGGACGTACGCAAGGCGCTCGCCGCGGTGGGGGCGGTGGCGGTGTCCCTGGACGGCGGTGGCACGGGGTACGTGCTGGCGGACCAAGTGGACGCGCCCGAGAGCGACTTGGAGCCGTGGGCGGCGCTGCTGCCGGGCCTCGACCCTACGTCGATGGGGTGGCAGGAGCGCGACTGGTACTGCCCGCCGGAGCTGCGCCCCGCGCTCTTCGACGGCAGCGGGAACATCGGGCCGACCGTGTGGTGGGGCGGGCGGATCGTGGGTGGGTGGGGGCAGGGTGCGGACGGTGGGGTGGTGTGGCGGTTGTTGGATACCTCCGGCGGCCGGAAGGCGGAACGGGCGGTTGCCGCGGAAGCGGAGCGCCTCGCGGCGTGGCTGGGTGGGACTCGGGTCACGCCGCGGTTTCGTACGCCGCTGGAGAAGGAGTTGAGCACTTTAAGCCCCTGCGGCGATTGAGCAGCGGGGTCCGGGGCGGAGCCCCGCGGCGTGGGGAGCCGCCCCGGACACCGATATCAGCGGCTGTAACGCATCAACGCCCGCACCATGTGGCACGTCGTGTCCGACGGCGGATGGATGCCGACACGTTCGGCCGTCGCGCGGATCTTGCGGTTGTGGGCCTGGTTGGGGAGGTAGACGCCGGAGTCGAGCAGGGCTATCGCCAGGCGCATGGCCTTCAGACGGCGGTTGTGGGTGATGTACCAGTCGCGGGGGCGCCCCGGCGGGAGCGGCCTCTTCGCGAGTGGTGTGTACGGCAGATCGAACAGCAGCGGAGCGGCGGCAGCGGGCACAGGCATCCTCCTGTCGCGGACGTCCGAGAGCCCCCGTAGCCCTCGAACACTGCTTCTATTCTACTGCCGACCACTGACAAAAGCCGCTGGCCAGAGCCCAGTTGAGGGCCGCCGCACGACTTCACTCGCGTACCGTTGACCCCATGGAGATCTGGATCAACCCGGCCTGCTCGAAGTGCCGCAGCGCGCTCACCCTGCTCGACGCGGAGGGCGCCGACTACACGGTGCGCCGCTACCTGGAGGACGTGCCCACGCCCGACGAGATCCGCGCCGTGCTCGGCCGGCTCGGCCTCGAACCGTGGGACATCACCCGCACCCAGGAGGCCGACGCGAAGGAGCTCGGCCTGAAGGACTGGGCGCGCGACGCGGACAGCCGTGAGCAGTGGATCGAGGCGCTCGCCGCCCACCCGAAGCTGATCCAGCGCCCGATCATCACGGCCGAGGACGGCACGGCGGTCGTGGGCCGCAGCGAGGAGTCGGTGCGCGAGGCGATGTCGCGGCGCTGAGCCGAGCGACAGACTCCGGCGTTGAGCGTTCGGGTTCGACTGCTCGTACGTAACGGCGTGCGCAACAACGTGCATCTCACGACAGGAGGCGCGCATGTCACGCAGGAGAACTCTCGGCCCGAAGAAGCGGCTCGCCCTCACGACGGCCGCGGCGGTGGTCGCGGGCGGCGGGGCGTTCGCCCTCGCGGCCACGAGCAACGCGTCGCAGGTGGACCAGGGGGCCCAGGGCGGTGCGCAGAGCTCGGTCGCGTGCGACGGACTGACCACCGCGCTCGCCAACAACCAGAAGTTCATCGACGGGCAGAAGGCGAACCCCGACGCCCAGTCCGAGGCCCGGATCGCCAACCGCGAAGCGGTGATCGCGGAGATCAAACGGAAACAGGAGGCCTCCGGATGCGATACGGGGGCGGAGACATCCGCCCCCGCGTCAGCCTCCGCTTCCGCCCCCGCTTCAGCCTCCGCCTCTGCTTCCGCACCGGATGCCTCCGCGCCGGAGGCCTCCGACCAGGCCGCCGCCTCCGGTGAGCAAGTGTGTGCCGGGCAGCAGGTCACGCTCTCCGGAGAGGGCGGGGCACCGGCCGCGTCCAGCGATCAGTTCCCGGTGGGCACGCAGCTGAAGGTGACCAACCTCGACAACGACAAGTCCACGACCGTCGAGGTCACCGCCACGTCGGGGTCCTGCGCGCTGCTCAACAACGCCGCGTTCGAACAGGTACGGGAGCCCGGCAAGTTCCTGATCCGCAACGCCCGCATCGAGAAGGTGGGGTAACGGCACCAGCGCGTATCGCATACAGGCTCACGGGCCACGTCCCGCTCCACGCGGCTCAGGTAACACGGGGTTCACAAACGAGCAACGGCCGAGAAACCCCCTGGTGACAGAGTTCCCGGCAGTTCGAGACCCGCGTGAATGAGGAAGTGGCCCGTGACCTTCAAGGCTGAGTACATCTGGATCGACGGCACCCAGCCGACGGCCAAGCTCCGTTCGAAGACCAAGATAATCGCGGGCTCGCCGCAGGGCCTGGACACGCTTCCGGTCTGGGGCTTCGACGGCTCCTCCACCAACCAGGCCGAGGGCCACGCCTCCGACCTCGTGCTCCGCCCCGTCGCCCAGTACCCGGACCCGATCCGCGGCGGCGACGACATCCTCGTCATGTGCGAGGTCCTGAACATCGACATGACGCCGCACCACTCCAACACGCGTGCCGCGCTCGCCGAGGTCGAGGAGAAGTTCGGCTCGCAGGAGCCGATCTTCGGCATCGAGCAGGAGTACACCTTCTTCGAGGGCGACCGCCCGCTCGGCTTCCCGGTCGGCGGCTTCCCCGCCGCGCAGGGCGGCTACTACTGCGGCGTCGGCACCGACGAGATCCACGGCCGTGACATCGTCGAGCAGCACCTCGAGAACTGCCTGAAGGCGGGTCTCGCCATCTCCGGCATCAACGCCGAGGTCATGCCCGGCCAGTGGGAGTTCCAGGTCGGCCCCGTGGGTCCGCTCCAGGTCTCCGACGAGCTGTGGATCGCCCGCTGGCTGCTCTACCGCACCGCCGAGGACTTCAAGGTCTCCGCGACCCTCGACCCCAAGCCGGTCAAGGGCGACTGGAACGGCGCGGGTGCGCACACCAACTTCTCCACGAAGGCGATGCGCGAGGGCTACGACGCGATCATCACCGCGTGCGAGTCGCTCGGCGAGGGCTCCAAGCCGCTCGACCACGTGAAGAACTACGGCGCCGGCATCGACGACCGCCTCACCGGTCTGCACGAGACCGCCCCGTGGGACGAGTACAAGTACGGCGTCTCCGACCGCGGCGCCTCGGTCCGCATCCCCTGGCAGGTCGAGAAGGACCGCAAGGGCTACATCGAGGACCGCCGCCCGAACGCCAACGTCGACCCGTACGTCGTGACGCGGCTGCTCGTCGACACCTGCTGCACCGCGCTGGAGAAGGCCGGCCAGGTCTGACCGCGCCGGCCGGGTCCGAATCCGGCCATCCGCTTCGGGAGGGTGTCCACATTGTGTGGGCGCCCTCTCGTATCCGTGACGCATCTGTTTCAATGAGGGCATGGCCAGTCTTTACCGGAACAGCAGCTCGTGGGGTCGTCGGCACGACCTCGAGCCGTTCTGGCCGTCCCGCCAGCACCACGATTTCGACCGTGTGTGTCGCCGCGTGAGGAACGCGCGGGCCCTCTAAAGCCGTCGCCCCGGCCGCCCCGGCCTTCGGCCCGCGCGCATGACGTACGTCCCGCTCCCCGACGTCCTCTCGCGCGAAAAGAGTTTCATCATGGCTCCTGCCCTTCTGACCGACCCGCTCATCTCCGTCGACACCGCCTGCCGCACGGTGCACGTCGCGGGCCGCCAACTCGACCTCACCTACCTGGAGTTCGAGCTGCTCGCCCATCTCGTCGGGCATCCGCACCGCGTGCACACCCGCGACACCCTCGTCCACACCGTGTGGGGATACGGGCATGTGGGCGACGGCCGCACCGTCGACGTCCATGTCGCCCGGCTGCGCAGGAAGCTCGGCGCCGAGTACCGGGACACCATCCGTACGGTGCGCCGAGTCGGCTACAAGTACACGCCACCCACCGGCAGTTGAGGTGAATTCCGGGGGCCGATTGAACAGGGTCGGCCCCCGTTGCGTACGTAGTCCCATGGGACGCACCTCACGCAAACGGCGCTCATCGCTGGCGACGCGCATGACCATCGCGTCGGCCGCACTGCTCCTGGGCGGAGGTGGGCTGGTCGCGGTCAACGTGTACGCGTCGGCCCACGAGGACTCGGCCGACGGGCAGGACGCGGGCAGCGGGACGCAACAGACACAGCAGACGCAACAAGTGGCCACCATCGACTGTCCGGACGTGGGCACCGAACTGTCCGACGTTCCGGACGGCGCTCGCGACGAGGTCGACGGTGAACTCGCCACTCTGGACAGCCAGATCACTCAGGCCTACAAGCGGCTCGCCTCGACGCGGGACGCCGCCGCACGGGACCCGCAGTTCGTACAGAACAGCATCATGGATCCGCTGAAGAAGAACCGGGGCGCCATCCTCGAGCGCATCCGCCTGGAGATGGAGCGCCGCGGCGGACAGGCCCCCGACGGCATGAACGACATGGCCGAGTGCACGGCCCAGCCCCAGGAGGGCGAGCAGCAGCCCCCGGACGGGCAGGACGACGGCTCGGACCAGGGCGGCGGTGACCAGACCGGCGGCGACGACCAGGCCGGCGGGGACCAGGGCGGCGACGACCAGCAACAGGGCAACGGCGGACAGGCCGGCAATGGCCCCGCGGCCGCCGACTTCGCCGACATCACCAAGGTCCAGCCCAACGTCCAGAAACCCCAGAACGGCGACAACGCCTCCACCGGCACCTTCACCACCCGCTGCGGCGTCAACGACAACAAGAAGTTCAACACCGACAACCTCATCGTGGCGCCCGGCGTGACCAACGGCGCGCACCACCTGCACGACTACGTGGGCAACCAGGACAACGACGCCTTCTCCAGCAACGACGACCTGGCGAACGCCGACACCACCTGCCAGAACCAGGGCGACAAGTCGACGTACTACTGGCCGGTGCTGCGCGTGCAGGACGGCACGGAGGAGTTCGACGCCGACAAGGACGGCGGCGGCAAGGAAGGCAACGTCGGCAAGGTCCTTCAGGCCCAGAAGGCGAGCATCAAGTTCGTCGGGAGCCCGCAGAGCGACGTCGTCGCGATGCCGAAGTTCCTGCGCATCATCACCGGTGACGCCAAGGCCTTCACCAACGGCACGGCGAACGCCAACGCGCACTGGAGCTGCACCGGCTTCGAGGACCGTCAGCTGACGGACAAGTACCCGCTGTGCCCCGACGGTTCGAAGGTCGTGCGCAGCTTCGCGTTCCAGAGCTGCTGGGACGGGCAGAACATCGACAGTGCCAACCATCGCACTCACGTGGCATTCGCCGACCAGGCCGGTAACTGCCCGCAGAATTTCAAGGCCATCCCGCAGCTGAAGAT
The DNA here is from genome assembly GCF_054871485.1 of Streptomyces sp. UC4497. Classification (NCBI taxonomy): domain Bacteria; kingdom Bacillati; phylum Actinomycetota; class Actinomycetes; order Kitasatosporales; family Streptomycetaceae; genus Streptomyces; species Streptomyces sp. UC4497. The sequence goes on from NZ_JBTYHB010000045.1 coordinate 15,221, forward strand.
GCGCCTGGTGTACGACGTGCAGACGCCGACCATCGAGAACGGACAGGTGAAGAACCCGTTCGCCGTGGACGGCTTCCCCGAGCAGCTGCACAAGCCGATCACGGATCATGACGACTTCATCAACGTCTTCGACGACGACACCATGCAGACGGTCGTGGACTGCATCAACAAGGGCGATCGCTGCGACTGAGCGATCGCCCCACCCCGGCCGCTGCGCGGCCGGCTCAGCGGCGACCCTCGTACCCGGAGAGCCCACCCGCCTCGTGACCCCCACCACCACTACTCCCCGTGTGGTGCGAGGCGGGCTTCTCCAGGGTCCCGCCGAGCCGGCCGCGCAGCTTCGTGAGCTGTGCGGCGCCGCCGACCGCGATCCACTTGGGTCCGACGAGGTAGACGCCGCCGTAGTCGTTGGCCTGGTCGAACCACTGGGCCTGGCCCTTGTCGGTGGTGAAGGTGGCGAGGACGTAACGGCCGCCTCCAGCACCGCAGTTGGCCTGCCGGATGTCGGCCGCATCGGTCTGGATGTCGGGGCGGCAGCCCGCCTCCTTCGCGAGGTGTTCCAGGCTTCCGGAGGCCGTACGGGGGATCTTCGGCCTGTCGTCCTTCGGGGCGCCGTCGGAGCCGCCCGAGCCGCATCCGGTCGCGGCCGCGAGCAGTACGGCCGCCGCCACCAGCTTTTTCCTCATTGCGTTCTCCTGTCCCGTACGTTCCGTTGCTACCGTGCGCCGCACCAACCGCGACGCAAGGGGGGTACACGTATGTCCGCACCATCGCGACGCACTGTTCTCGGCACGACGGCCGCCATCGGCCTCGGCACGGCCCTGGGGGCCGGTGCCCCGGCCGCCCAGGCGGCTCCGCGGCCGACCGCCGCGGGGAAGGTGCCCGTTCTTGATACGGCTGAGGCGCGCGCGGCACTCAACCGTCAACTGCCGCACCACGCGGACCAGTTCCGTCTCAGACTGATGGCCGCGAGCGGCACGGAGGACCGTTTCCGGGTGACCGGGACGCAGGGCCGCATCACGGTGTACGCGACGACCCCGGCGACGCTTCTCGCCGGGGTCCACTGGTTTCTGAAGTACGAGTGCGGGGCGCACATCGCCTGGAACGGCTCCCAGCTCGACCTGCCGGACCGCCTCCCGGCGCCCTCGAAAACGCTGGAGCGCAGCACCCGGCTCCCCCACCGCTTCGCACTGAACGACACCAACGACGGCTATACGGCGCCCTTCGCCGACTGGTCGTACTGGGAGCGCGAGATCGACATCCTCGCACTGCACGGCTGCAACGAGGTGCTGGTCATCGCGGGCATGGAGGCCGTCTACCACCGCCTCCTGAAGGACTTCGGCTACAGCGACGAGGAGGCGCGGGCCTGGCTGCCCGCCCCGTCCCACCAGCCGTGGTGGCTGCTGCAGAACCTCTCCTCGTACGGGGGTCCGCTCTCGTCCGAACTCATCGAGAGACGCGCCGAGTTGGGGCGAAGAATCGTCGACCGGCTTCGTGCGCTCGGCATGAAGCCGGTGATGCCCGGCTACTACGGGCACGTCCCGAAGGAGTTCGTGGCGCGCAACGGCGGGGACGCGCACGTCGTACCGCAGGGGGTGTGGCACGGCTTCGAGCGTCCCGACTGGCTCGACCCGCGCACCGCGTCCTTCGCCCAGGTCGCGAAGTCGTTCTACGGGCACCAGAAGGACCTGTTCGGCGAGATCGGCGCGTTCAAGATGGACCTGCTGCACGAAGGCGGCACGGCCGGTGACGTGCCGGTCCCTGACGCGGCGCGCGGTGTCGAGGCGGCGCTCCAGAAGAACCGGCCGGGGGCGACGTGGGTGATCCTCGGCTGGGAGGCGAACCCGCTGCCCGAGCTGATCGACGCGATCGACAAGAAGAAGATGCTGATCGTGGACGGGGTGTCCGACCGGTTCACCTCGGTCACGGACCGCGAGAAGGACTGGGGCGGCACGCCGTACGCGTTCGGCACGATCCCCAACTTCGGTGGCCGTACGACGATCGGGGCCCGCGCGCACATCTGGGAGCAGAAGTTCTTCGCGTGGCGCGACAAGGCGAACAGTGCGCTGGCCGGTACGGCGTACATGCCGGAGGGCACCGACCGGGACCCGGCGGCGTTCGAGCTGTGGTCCGAACTCGCGTGGATGGACCAGAAGTTGGACCGGGCGGCCTGGTTCGCCTCGTACGCCGACTTCCGCTACGGGCGCCGCGACAAGGCCGCCCGCGCCGCCTGGCAGGCGCTGCACGAGACGGCGTACCAGCACAAGGCGGTCGAGCGCTCGGACCCGCACGACTCGCTCTTCGCGGCCCGCCCCGACCTCGCGGCCGACCGCGCCTCCTACTACGGGCCGCGCGCCCTCGCCTACGACCCGGGCCGCTTCGACGCGGCGCTCGCCGGACTCCTGGGCGTGAGCGGGAAGTCGCGAGGCAGCGCGGCCTACAAGTACGACCTCGTCGACGTGACGCGGCAGGCCCTCGCGCACCGCAGCCGACAGCTCCTGCCGCAGCTGAAGGCGGCCTACGCCGACAAGGACCGGGCCACCTTCACAGCGCTGGCGACGCTGTGGCTGAAGCTGATGCGGCTCTCGGACGACGTGACGGGCACCAACTCGGCTTTCCTGCTGGGCCCTTGGATCCAGGACGCCCGCAATCTCGCCACGAACGACGCCGAGCGCGCCGAGTTCGAGCGCTGCGCGAAGGTGCTGATCACGGTGTGGGGCGACCGGGCCACGTCCGATCCGGGCAACCTCCACGAGTACGCCAACCGCGACTGGCAGGGGCTGATCGCCGACTTCTATCTGCCGCGCTGGCAGAAGTGGCTCGACGAGCTGTCCGACGCGCTGGCCGCGGGCCGGGAGCCCGCCAAGGTCGACTGGTTCGCGTTCGAGGAACCGTGGACGCGCGAGCGCAAGGACTATCCGCTGCGGGCGTACGGAGACCCGTACCGGACGGCGTCGCGGGCCCGCGACGTCCTCGCGCGCGCCCCGTACCAGGGCTCCGTGACGGTCACCGCCGATCCGCCCGCCTTCCCGCCTGGCGGGCACGCGCGCGTGGCGGCCACGTTCCGCAACGTCAACGGGCTGCGCGCGACGGGCCGCGTCGACTTCGAGCTCAAGGGCATCGACGCCGAGCCCACGGGCGACACATCCCTGCCGGGCGTGGCGCCGGCCGGGGAGTCCACGGTGACCTGGCAGGCGAGCGCGCCCGGCACCCCGCTCGACAAGCCGCTGCGTCCGCTCCCGTACACGATCGACGTCCGGTACGGTCCGGCCGGTGAGCAGCGGGTCACCCACGTCCACAAGGGCACGCTGTTCGAGGCCGGGCCACTCGCCGACATCTGGCGGACGTACAGCAACAACGCGGCGGTCTTCGGGCAGCTCGACGAGCGGTTCGCGATCGACGGCGGCGGCGCCGACCTGTGGAAGGGCACCGCGGAGTTCGGCGCGCTGTACCGCGCGAACGCGTTCCGGGACGGTTCGGTGGCGGTGGTGCGGGTGGACGCGCAGGCGGTGACGGGTCCGTGGGCGCGCGCCGGGATCATGGTGAGCAACTCCATCGGCGACCCGAAGTCCCTCGGCTTCGCGAACCTGTCGGTCACGCCCGCCAACGGCGTCGTCCTCTCCTACGACAGCAACGGGGACGGCACCCTCGACACGTACAAGCGGATCACCGGGATCAAGGCGCCGGTGCTGCTGCGGCTGTCCCGGGCGGGCGACTCGTACACCGGGGAGTGCTCGACGGACGACGGCGCCACGTGGCGGACGGTCGCGACCGTGCCGTCGCCGAGGCTCGCCTCCGCGCAGGGCGTGGGCATGTTCATGAGCGCGACGAACGGCGGGAACGGGACGCGGGGCACGGTGGAGTTCAGCGGCTGGAAGCTGAGCTGATCCGGCCCTCGTAACTCCGGTGACACCGGGGCGCCGCTGTGTGAGAGTGCCCCGGTGAGCACCGAGAGCAGTGACTGGGAAGAGCGGATCGCGGCCGCGTGGGGGACGATCGACACCTACGGCGAGGCCGGCGCGGGCGAGTTCCGCGCGCTCATCGACGGGCTCGCCGCGGAGCTGCCCGCCGACAGCCCCGTCGCCCCGTTCGAGCGGGCCTCGGCCTTCGACTCGACCGGACACTCCGACAAGGCGGTCCCGCTGTACCAGGAGGCGCTGCGTCTCGGCCTGAGCGGCTACCGGGGGCGCCGTACGAAGATTCAACTGGCCAGCTCACTGCGGAACATGGGGCGCGCGGAAGAGGGCGTCGCGCTGCTCGAACCGGAATTGACCGCTCCTGGCGACGAGTTGGACGACGCGGTGCGGGCGTGTCTGGCCCTGTGCCTGTCGAGTCTCGGCCGCGACAGGGAGGGCCTTGCCCTGGTGCTCGGCGCGCTGGCGCCCCATCTGCCCCGATACCAGCGGTCGATGGCGAACTACGCGAAGGCACTGGTCGTGTCCGAATAGGCCCGTGCGGGGAGTGACGGCTGTGACCATCCCACGATTCGCTCGTTCAGCTGAACGTGCAGTCAAAGGTGCAGCAGCAATCAACGCCCCCGTCCGCAGCGCCGGCCGCCGTCATCGACGTCGAGCAGGCCGAGGCCGCCCTGGTCGAGCACTACCCACGACTGGTACGGCTCGCGTACCTCGTGCTGCCGCCGGGCCTCGGTCGCAACCGCCGCGTGCTGACCGCCCACTCGATCGTGCAGCGGGCCCTCCCCCGCGGCCGCACCGCGGACGCGCCCGCGCCGATCCCGGCCCAGCGCGACTCCGCGGGCCGCACCGGCGACCCCGGCTTCGCCTACGTACGCCTGAAGGTGCTGCGCGGCGCCCTTGAGGCGGGGCTTCCGCTGCGGCGCATGGCCTGGCCCAAGCGGGCGCAGCTGCCGCCGCTGCTGCCGCAGGTGTGGGGCCTGCGGCTGTTCCCGAAGTCGGGCGGCGCCGATGAACTCGCCCTGGATCAGCAGCTTTCCACGCTGAGTGGCCCCGCCCGCGCGGCCTACGTGCTGCGCGGTCTTGAGCGTCTCGACGACGCCGCCGTCCGCGCGGTTCTCATGGAGGCGGGCTGCTCGCAGGAGGGCGCGGCGGCGGCCCTCGCCGAGGCGCGCGGCCTGGCGGCCGACGCCGGGTCCTGCACGGAGCTCCTGGAGTCCCCCGAGTTCGACCCGTGCTCCCTGCACGCGCGGCCCACCGATCTGATGCGCCGCCGCCAGCACCTGAAGGCGGCGATCGCGGCGGTCGCGGCGACCCTCGTGTGCGGGGCGCTGCTCGGGCTGCCGGGCGAGGGCTGGGCCCCGGACGGCGCGGCGGCCCCGCCGTACGCGAAGAACCCGGCGGGGCAGGCGGCCCTGAATCCGGCGAAGCTGCGGAAGGTTTCGCCGTCCGCGTGGAAGACGTCGGCCCGCACCGACTTCTCGGTGTGGCCCGCGCGCGGCTCGCTCACCGGGGACAAGGAGCTGCTGCGCAGGGCGCTCGCCGTGTGGGCGCGGCCCGGCGGCTCCGTGAAGGTCTCGGCGACACCGGGCACCCCGGCGGGCGCACCGCCCGGACCGCCGCAGCTGCTGTACGCGGGCGAGCTCGACCAGGCCCGTGTGGTGCTGCTCTACGACGGGTTGCGCATCGTGCGCTACGCCGAGCCGAAGAGCGGCACGAGCGGCGCCGCGCTCGACTTCGCGCGGGTCGACGGGGCGGCGGACGCGCAGTCGAGCGCCGTGGTGATGGACCGGTCCGACGGCAACGTCCGCTATCTGACCGCCCCTTGGGTGGCCAGGGCCGCCACCCGCGACCTCCTGAAGCCGACCGCGGGGGCGCGGGCCCTGTCGCGCACGAAGGACGGGGTGACGGCGCCGTTCCCGAGCCCGGCGCTCGCGACGTCCTGCACGTCGTGGAACGCGCTCGCGCTGACCGACTCGACCGGCACCCGGCTCACCACCGACCTCGGCGAGCTCGTCCCCGCGCACCTCACCTCCGGCAGCCCCGCCGAGCCCCGCGAGGCGCGGCCCGCGGACTGGGCGACGACGGCGTGCTCACTCGCGGCGGCGCGCTCGCACGGGGTGCGCTCGGTCAACTCCTGGGCGTACGCGCGTCAGGCGCTGCCGGCGGCGAACGGGACGGCCGAGTGGTGGTGCACGCGGGCCGACACCTGGCGGGGCGGCGGACCGCGCACCCTCGCGCTGTTCCGGGCGCCGGGGGCGGACGCGGCCGTCGTCGCGGCGAAGTCGCAGTCGTCGCCCGCATGCGGGTCGCGGGATCCGCAGGTGCTCGCGGGTGTGCGGTGGAAGTCGCGGGAGGGGGCGTGGTACCTGGTTGCCGCGGGCAGCGCGGGGGTGAACTCGGTGACCGCGGCGGGGCGGTCGTCCTCGGGGCGGATGCTTGCGGTGCGGGTGGCGCGGGGCGCGGATGTGTCGTTGTCGGGGCGGACGGCCCAGGGAGCGAAGGTTCAGCCCTTGAGGTAGCTCACGTCGCGGGGCTCTGCCCCGGAGGCATCGTCGCTTGCTGACGATCACGTAAAGAAAGTCGCGTACGAGGGGTGTCCACCCGTCCTACCCGTCAGTACATTGACGCCATGTCTAATACGCGCGTCCCGTTGAAGGCACGCCAGGTGTCGTTCGCCTGGGACAAGACGCCCCTGCACTGGCTGCCGGACGACCCGTTCAGCACGCACACCATCAACGTCCTGCACCTCCTGCTGCCGGCCGGCGAACGCTGGTTCGTGCACGTCTACAAGCAGGTGCTGCCGTACATCACGGACGAGCGGCTGCGCGAGGACGTCATCGGGTTCATCGGCCAGGAGGCCATGCACTCGCAGGCGCACGACGAGGTGCTTCCGCACCTGCGCGAGCAGGGGCTCGACCCGACGCCGTACACCGCCCAAGTCGACTGGTTCTTCGAGAAGTTGCTCGCCGACCGGACGCTGCCGCCGGGCAGGGCGCGGCAGTGGTGGCTGATGGAGCGGGTCGCGCTGATCGCGGCGATCGAGCACTACACCGCGTTCCTCGGCAACTGGGTGCTGAACGCGGAGGAGTTGGACCGGCGCGGCGCCGACCCCACGATGCTGGACCTGCTGCGCTGGCACGGCGCGGAGGAGGTCGAGCACCGGGCGGTGGCCTTCGAGCTGTTCGAGCACCTCGACGGCAGCTACCGGCGCCGGGTGCGCACCTGGGCCACCGCCTTCACCGCGCTCGTCTTCCTGTGGCAGCGCGGCGCACGGTTCTTCATGGAGAACGACCCGACGCTGCTCGACGGCAAGGCCACCTGGAAGGACTTCTACCGCAGCGGCAAGCGGGGCGTGCTGCCGACGACCGGGGCCATGGCGCGGTCCATCCCCCGCTATCTGAGCCGGAGTTACCACCCCGACCAGGAGGGCGACACCGAGCAGGCCGTCGCCTATCTCGCCTCGTCGCCCGCGGCCACCGCCGCCGAAACCCGTACAGGAGCCGCTCGATGAACGGCCGTACGCTGCGCAAGGCCGTGGTCGTCGCCGGGGCCGCGTACGTCGTGCGCCGGGCCATGCGGCGGCGTGTGCAGCGCTCGCCCCTGTGGCCGATGCCCGCGCTGGAGGAGCCGACGTCGGGCCGGCCGCGGGCCCGCGCGCTGAGCCTGCTCGTCACGCGGCACGAGCAGGTGGCCGATGGCGTCGTACAACTCCGCCTGGAGGGACGGGACTTGCCTCCATGGCGACCGGGCGCACACCTCGATCTCGTACTCCCCTCCGGGCTCGTACGGCAATACTCGCTGTGCGGCGACCCCGAGGACACGTCGTCGTACACCGTCGCCACGCGGATCGTCCCGGCGGACGAGGGCGGGCGCGGCGGGTCGCGCGAGGTGCACGAGCAGGTGCGCGAGGGCATGGAGGTCGAGGTGCGCGGGCCGCGCAACCGCTTCCCGCTCGACGCGGAGGCACCCACGTACGTGTTCGTCGCGGGCGGCATCGGCATCACCCCGATCCTGCCGATGCTGCGGGAGGCCGCGGCGCGGGGCGCCGACTGGAAGCTGCTGTACGGGGGCAGGTCGCGGGCCTCGATGCCGTTCGTGGAGGACGTGGAGAAGCTGGGCGGCGGGGCCGCGGGCCGGGTCACGGTCGTGGCGGAGGACGAGGACGGGCGGCCCGACCTCGCCGCCGCGCTCGCGGACACCGCGCCCGGCACGGCCGTGTACTGCTGCGGACCCGAGGGCCTGATGGCGGCGGTGGAAGCGACCCTCCCCAAACACTGCACTCTGCACAGCGAACGGTTCACGCCACGCAATTCGACCGAGGGCAACGGCCCGTTCGAGGTCGAGCTGCGCCGCAGCGGCAAAGTGGTGGACGTCTCCGCCGACACGACGGTGCTCGCCGCGGTCCGCTCGGCCGTGCCCGCGACCCCGTACTCCTGCGAGCAGGGCTTCTGCGGAACGTGCCAACAGCGCGTCCTGGAAGGGGAGATCGAGCATCGCGACGAGTTGCTCACGGATGCCGAGCGCGCCGACTCGATGCTGATCTGCGTTTCGCGGGCCCGCGGCGGGCGTCTGGTTCTCGACCTCTAGTGCGGTCGGGCGGGGGCGGTGCGCGGGGGGCGGTTGGCAGGCCGGAATCGCTCGGTAGAGTGTTCGGCATGACTACCGGGGTGCGGCGCAGGATGGGAGTCGAGGAGCGGCGGCAACAGTTGATCGGGGTCGCACTCGAACTGTTCAGCAACCGCTCCCCCGATGACGTCTCCATCGACGAGATAGCGGCCGCAGCGGGCATCTCGCGGCCGCTGGTCTACCACTACTTCCCGGGCAAACTCAGCCTGTACGAGGCCGCGTTGAGGCGGGCGGCGCAGGATCTCGCCGAGCGGTTCGAGGAGCCGCAGGAGGGGCCGCTCGGGGCGCGGCTGCTGCGTGTGATGGGCCGCTACTTCGACTTCGTGGATCAGCACGGGCCGGGGTTCTCCGCGTTGATGCGGGGTGGGCCCGCGGTCGGCTCGTCGGCGACGAACGCGCTGATCGACTCCGTCCGGCAGGCGGCGTACGTGCAGATCCTCGCGCATCTGCGGGTGGCGGTGCCCTCCGCCCGCCTCGAACTCGTCGTCCGGTCCTGGATATCGCTCGCCGAGTCGACGGCGTTGATCTGGTTGGACGGGCGGCGGATTCCGCGCTCGGAGCTGCAGCTTCAGCTCGTCCATGACTTCGCGGCGCTTGCGGCGGTGAGTGCGGCGTACGACGAGGAGATGGCGGGTCTCCTGCGCCACATCCTCGCGGATGAGCCGGTGGACGGCCCCTTCGCGGCCCTCATCACCCGCCTCGCGGCGCTGGCTCCGTCCCCCGGGGTCCCTGCGGCGGCGGGCTGAGCCCGACCTCCCCGGGTAGCCGCACCGGGGCCGTGCCGTGGTCGACGTCGTCCCGCCGTTGCGCGGGGCATGACCGTGCCGTGGTCGACGTCATCCCCACCCTTACGCGGCACCGGGGTCTGACCGTGCCGTGGTCGGCGCCTCCCGTCCTGGGTGCGCGGCACCGGGTTTTGGGGCTTTGCCGGGGTGGGCGCCCTTGCATTCGGCGCGCGGCACCGGTCCTTGTCCGGCTGCGCCGGGGTAGGCACCCTCGCAGTCGGCGCACGGCACCGGAGCCTTCCGGCTGCACCGGTGCCCGCTCATCTCCCACCCACCCGCCCCCTCCGGGGGCTTCGGCCCGTCCCGGGGCCCGGTCGCTGAACCGGGGCCAGGCCCGTCGTAAGGGGTACGCGGCACCGGGTCTTGGGGCTTTGCCGGGGTGGGCGCCCCTGCATTCGATGCGCGGCGCCGGTCCTTGTCCGGCTGCGCCGGGGCGGACGCCCTCGCGCTCAGCGCACGGCACCGGCCCCTGTCCGGCTGCGCCGGTGCCCGGTCATCTCCCACCCACCCGCCTCCTACGGGACTTCGGCCCGTCCGGGGTCCGGGGACGGTACTTGGGCTCGGGTCGTTGCGGGGTCAGGCGTCTGCGGGGCTGGTCCGCGGAGCCGTCCCGTGTCCGGCTGTGCCGGTCCCTGCTCACCTCCCACCGCCCGCCCCCTCCGGGGACTTCGGCCCGTCCGGGGCCCCCTCGCTGTGCCGGGGTCGGGCCCGTCGTAAGGGGTGCGCTGCACCGGGGCGCCGCCTTGCCCACCCTGCCGCCCCAGGCGGCAGATTGCCCAAGGCGACGACGGCCGACCGCAGAGGGTGGGGAGCCGGGGTCGGCGTTACCCCGAGCCGGTGGGCGTCGACCGTCACGGGTGGGGAACCGGGGTTGAGGCGGATCGCCCAAGGCAAGTTGCGGTCAACCGCCAGGGGTGGGGAGCCGTGGCTGACGGTTACCCAAGGCGGGGTGCGGCGTCGACCGCGACGGGTGGGGGGCTGGGGTTGCCGTTACCCCGAGTCGGCGGGCGTCGACCGTAATGGGTGGGGAGCCGCGCTTGCGGTGGATTGCCCGAGGCGCGTGCGGTCGACCGCAGAGGGCGGGGAACCGTGGTGGCGTTACCCAAGGCGGGGCGGCGTCGAACCGCTGCGGGTGGGGAGCCGCGGCTGGCGGAGGTTGGGGCGGCGTCGGCCACGGCAGGGCGGGGGCCATGGCCGACGGCGGATCACCCAAGGCGGTGGCGGCACCCCGTCGGGCCGATGCCCCCGGAGGGGGCGGGTGGGTGGGAGATGGGCGGGAGCTGGGCGATCACCGACGGGTGGCGGGGCATTCAACCCCCGCGGCAGGTGGGCCAATCAAGCCCCTGCGGCGTTTGAGCAGCGGGGTCCGGGGCGGAGCCCCGTGGCGTAGGAACGGGTAGCCCGCTCCCGACGTCAGGCGCCAACCGCGGAGCGGTACGTCGGCTCCAAGTCCCGCACCTCGGCAGAGAAATGCACGCCCGCCGGCTCCTTGACGTGCACCGGAAGCGCCGCCAGAACCGCCTCGACGAGCGCCGTCTTCGCCTCCTCCGTACGCCCCGCCAACAGCGCGATCTCCACGTGCACGAGGGAGGCGGGCCCCTCCCCGACCACCGTGGTCCCGACCTCGCGGAACCGCGTCTTGCACGCGGGGATGCGCGCGGCCACGGTGTCGACGGCCGCCTGGTGCACGGCCGCGGCGAGCCCGGCCCGGTCGAGGCGGTCGTCGAGGTCCGCGGAGTGGTCGACGGTGATCTGCGGCATGGGGCCCTCCGAGGTGTCGTGGTGCGTGCGCGCACGCGTGTCGGCGCCAACCTTCACCCGGAAGCCCCCGACCGCACAATCACGTCCCGCTCAGCGGACGCACCGCCGCACACCGCGAAGCACACCGCACCACCGAACACCGCGAATCACGCCACACCCCCGAACACCCGGCACCCGGCCCCCGGACACCCCGAAGCGCACCGCACCGCAGAGCACACCGCACCGCTGGACACCCGACACCCGGACACCTCGAAGCACGCCACACCCCCGAACACCCGGCCCCCGCTCACCCCAGAACACGCCACGCCCCCAAACACCCGGCCCCCGCGCACCTCGAAGCACGCCACACCCCCAAACACCCGGCCCCGCCACCCGCTCACCCCGGAACACCCCACACCCCCGAACACCCGCCCCCCCGGCCCCCGGCCCCCAGCCGCCCCTCACCCCACCCCCCGCCGCACCGCCAACAACGCAATGTCATCCGCCCGATCACGCCCGAACCTCGCGAGGAGCGCATCGCACAGGGCGCCCGGCGCGGCAGGCGCGTCCGCGGCGGCGAGGCGCAGTTCCTCCATGGAGACGGACAGGTCGATGCCGCGGGTCTCGACGAGGCCGTCGGTGACCATGAGGAGGCGGGCGCCGGGCGCGAGGTCGAGCACGGTGGGTTCGGGGTGCGGCAGGCCGAGCCCGAGCAGCGGCCCCGCCGCGTCCGCGTACCGCGCCGCGCCGCCGACCGGCACGATCAGCGGCGGGATGTGCCCCGCGTTGGCCACCCTCGTACGGCCCGTCGCGGGGTCGACGAGGGCGAGGCACAGCGTGGCGGTGAGCTGCGGGTGGTAGTGCTGGAGCAGCCGGTCGAGGCGGGTCGCCAGGTGGGCGGGGCGCGGGTCCTCCAGGCAGTAGGCGCGCAGCGCGTGCCGGAGCTCGACCATCACCGTGGCCGCGTCGAGCGAGTGCCCCACGACATCGCCGACGGCGACGAGCACGCCCTCGGGGGTGGGCAGCGCCGCGTAGAAGTCGCCGCCCATCTCGACCTCCTGGGAGGCGGGTTCGTAGCGGAAGTCGACGTCGAGGCCGGCGAAGGCGGGCAACACCGAGGGCAGGAATTTCTGTTGCAGCGTGTGGGCGACATGCCGCTCCTGCTCGTACATGACGAGGGGTTCCGCGGCGAGCGCGATGGCGCGGGCGAGCTGGGCGACGAGCGGCCCCGTCCTGCCGTCCGGGTCGGCGAAGTCGGGCGTGGCCAGACAGACGGGGAGCCGGCCGTCGCGGGTGCGGGAGAGGGTGAGCCGGGCGCCGCCGGGCCCGAAGTACGCCTGCGGCCAAGCGGCCCCGAGCCTCAGCGTGGTGCGCACGCCGCCGGGCCCGCAGCTGATCCGCCGCACCAGCTCGACGGCCCGCTCGCGCGCCGCGGCGTCGGGTCCCGCGGGCGCCGCCACGCTCCGGGACAGGCCCGTGTGCACCGCGCCGCGGTCCCCGAGGACGAAGACGGCGGCGTCGCCCCCGGTGAGCCGGGCCGTCGCGGCGGCCGCCGTCCGGGCGAGGTCGGCGAGGTCGCGGGCGCCCTGCACTTCGAGGACGACCCGGGAGAGCAGCGTGAGGTGGTCGAACTGGGCCTGGGTGTCGGTGAGTTCGCGGGCCCCGCGGATCGCGGCACGCACGACGGCGCGGATCTCCTCCGGTTCGGCGGGCACCGTCAGATAGGCCTCGCCGCCCGCGTCGAGCGCCCGGCAGCGGTCCACCGGCGCGGAGGGCCGGGCGGAGAAGTGCACGACGGGGATCCCGGCGAGCGAGGGCAGCGCCTTGACCCTGCGGCACAGCTCGAACCCGCTGAGGTCGGGAAGGCCCACGTCCACGAGCGCCACATCGGGCAGCTCCCCCGCGCGCAACCGCACGTCGAGCTCGACGAGGGCCTCGCCCGCGGAGCCGACCGGGACGACGACATGCCCCGCCCGGCTCAGGACGGCGCCCAGCGCGTACCGACTTGCGGCACTGTCGTCGACCACCAGGACGGTGCAGCCGACGTCGGTCCCAGGTCTCTGAACCTTGGCGTTCACGAGCAGGCCCCTCGGGGAAACGGAGCGGCGCGGGCCCCCCTAGGGCCCTTCCGACGGGTCTTTCCGGAGTCGCGGGGGGCCCGACACCCGTTCGGATCCCGCTCGCCGACACCGAACACGTGCGGCCACCCGCATCCGGTCCGACCCGTCAGAAGGACCCTCGGCTCGCCGGAACAAACTACCGCCGGACAACCCCTCCGCGACCTGCCCTTCGTCCGGTTCACCGTTCCGGGTGGCGGTGGCCCAACCCGGCTTGCCCGCCCGGTACTTCCCGTTCGGTGGGCAATGCGGCGAGTGACGGGTAAGGTCGCGTCCCGTGACCGCACGCCTTGCCGACATCGCAGCACAAGCGGGGGTCAGCGAAGCGACCGTCAGCCGTGTGCTCAACGGGAAGGCGGGGGTCGCCGCGGCCACCCGCCAGTCCGTCCTCGCCGCCCTCGACGTGCTCGGCTACGAGCGCCCCGTACGCCTCAAGCAGCGCAGCGCGGGTCTCGTGGGACTGATCACCCCGGAACTCGAGAACCCGATCTTCCCCGCCCTCGCCCAGGTCGTGGTGCAGGCCCTGACCAGGCAGGGTTACACGCCGGTCCTGGCCACCCAGACCCCCGGCGGCTCCACCGAGGACGAGCTCACGGAGATGCTCGTCGACCGCGACGTCAGCGGCATCATCTACGTCTCCGGGCTGCACGCCGACACCACCGCCGACCCGCAGCGCTACGAACGCCTTCGCGGCCAGGGCGTCCCCTTCGTACTCGTCGACGGGTACGCGCCGACGGTCGCGGCGCCCTTCATCTCGCCGGACGACCGGGCCGCGTCGCGGCTCGCCGTGACGCATCTGCTCTCGCTCGGCCACACCCGGATCGGCCTGGCCGTGGGTCCGCGCCGCTTCGTGCCGGTACAGCGGAAGATCGAGGGCTTCGTACGCACGATGGCGGAGCGGCTGGACCTGCCCGAGGACGAGATAGAGCACGACTTCGTCCAGCATTCCCTCTACACACTGGAGGGCGGGCAGGCCGCGACCTCCGCGCTGCTCGACCGGGGCTGCACCGCGGTGGTCTGCGCGAGCGACATGATGGCGCTCGGCGCGATCAGGGCGGTGCGGGAGCGCGGCATGGACGTGCCGAAGGACGTCTCCGTGGTCGGTTTCGACGACTCTCCGCTGATCGCGTTCACCGATCCGCCGCTGACCACGATCCGTAAGCCGGTGCACGCGATGGGTCAGGCGGCGGTGCACACGCTGCTCGAAGAGGTCGGCGGCACGCCCGCACCTCGATGCGAATTCGTATTCATGCCGGAGCTGGTGGTGCGGGGGTCCACGGCCGCGTCAGCAGCGGTGTCCGTAGGGGTTCGGCCTCGTCCGTAGGGCGTAGCGGGTGCGCCCGTGACCCGCCCAAGGGATGATCGGTCGGGGGGTCGGAATCTGGCAGACTCTGTGCCTATGGGTGAATCGACCGTGACGACACGTGAAGGCCGAAAAAAGGCCACACCGTCACCCATCGCGGAAGACCGCGCCGGGCGTCGCCTTCGGGTGCCGCGGCGTCCGCGGCTCTGGTTCGAGATCCTGCTGATCGCGGTGAGTTACTACACGTACTCCCTGATCCGTAACGCGGTCCCGGAGCAGAAGGCACAGGCGCTGCGCAATGCCGACTGGATCTGGCGGGCCGAGCACAGTCTCGGCATCGCCGTCGAGCAGGCAGTCAACCATGCCGCGAATTCGGTGAGTTGGCTCATCGTCGGCATGAACTACTACTACGCGACACTGCACTTCGTCATCACGTTGGGCGTGCTGGTGTGGCTGTTCCGCTGCCATCCCGGCCGCTACGCGGCGACCCGTCTCGCGCTGTTCGCAACGACGGCGGTCGCCCTCGTCGGTTACTACTTCTATCCGCTGGCGCCGCCGCGCCTGATGAACGGCGCCGGCTTCATCGACACGGTCGCCGTCCACCAGACCTGGGGCTCGATGGCCTCGGGCAACCTGAAGAACATGTCGAACCAGTACGCGGCGATGCCGTCGATGCACATCGGCTGGTCGCTGTGGTGCGGCATGACGATCTTCGCGCTGGCCTCGGTGCCGTGGGTGCGGGTCCTCGGGCTCGCGTACCCGGTACTGACCCTGGTGGTCATCGTGGCGACCGCGAACCACTTCTGGCTGGACGCGGTGGGCGGCGTGCTGTGCCTGGCGTTCGGGTTCGCGGTGGCGCGGGCCTGGTACGGGGCGCTGCCTTACGCGCTGCCCCGGCTCGTGGCGCCACCACTGATGCCGGTCAAGGCGTAGGGAACGGGGGCGCTGGGCGCCCCCGTTCCTTTGGGCTCAGGCGCCCCGGTGCGTGATCCGGCCGTCCGTCATGGTGAGGACGACGGGGGCCTCGGCTACCTCGTCCGCGGGGGCGGTGACCGGGTCGAGGCCGAGCACGGTGAGGTCCGCGCGCAGGCCGACCGCGATACGTCCACCTTCCGCCGCCTGACCTGCGGCGATCGCCGCGTGCGAGGTGACGCCCTCCAGCGCTTCGAGGCCGGTGAGCCCCTGTGCGGGCCCGGCCGCGCCCTCCGGCACGCGCGCCATGGCGAGCACCTTCCGGGCGTCGTAGTGGGCGATCGGCCAGTCCGAGCCGAGCGCGAGCACGGCGCCCGCGTCCCGCAGGTCACGGGTGCGCCAGGCACGGGCGGCGCGCGCGTCACCGAGCCGCTTGGACCACTCGTCGCTGTGGTCGCCCTTCGTGTACGCGGTGTGCGGGGGCTGCATCGACGCGGCGACGCCGAGCGCGGCGAACCGCGGGATCGTGTCGTCGGGCACGGACTCGATGTGCTCGATGCGGTGCGCGTCCCGGCCGCTCGCGCCGAGCGCCTCGATGGTGTCGAGGGCGTGCCGTACGGCGGCGTCACCGATGGCGTGCGTCGCGGTGCGTACGGCGGCCGCGTGCAGGTGACGTACGGCGGCGCTGTACGCGGCCGGGTCCGGCCAGAACGCGTCCGTCCCCTGCCCGTGGCAGTCGGCGTGCTCCAGCCAGGCGGTGCCGCCCTCGACGGTGCCGTCCATGAAGAACTTGACGCCGCCGACCGTCCAGCGCCGCCCGCCCCGCTTCTGCAACTCGACGAGCTCGTCGAGCCCGGCCCGGTCCACGCCCGGCATGCACCACGGCGAGACGGTGAGCCGCATCGGCAGCTCCGTCTCCTCCTCGACGGCGGCGAGCAGATCGAGCCCCGACCCGTCCATGACGTGGGCGCCGGTCAGGCCGGTGGCGGCCATGGTGCTCAGCAGCTCGACGAGGCCGGCGCGGCGGTCCTGGTCCGAGGCCCGGGGCGCGACCTCGTACACGAGGTCCATGGCGGCGTGCTCGACGAGGTACCCGGTGGGCCGCCCCTCGCCGTCGCAGACGACCTCGGCCCGCTGGGCGAAGGACCGTGGCCCGGTGATCCCGGCGGCGTCCAGGGCGGCGCCGCTGACCAGCGCGGAGTGGCCGTCGTACAGGCGCAGGAAGGCGGGCGCGCCGCCGAGCACGTCCTCGATCAGCTCGCGGTGGATGGGCCGGCCCTCGAAGGCGTTGTGGTCGAGCCCCCACCCGACGACCCATCCGCCGAGCCGGTCCGCTGTGCGCAGGGCGGTTCGGAGTGCGTCGAGGTCCTGTACGCCGCTGAGGTCGACGCCGGTCGCCATCTCCAGGCCCCAGACGGGGTGACTGTGGGAGTCGACGAGGCCGGGCACCACGTGGGCGCCTTCGAGGTTCAGCCGTTCCGTGGCCGGGCCCGACCAGTCCCGTACGAGGTCGTCCGTGTCACCGACCGCCGCGATACGGCCGTCCACCACGGCCAGGGCGGTTGCCTCCGGCTGGGTGGGGTCGAGGGTGCGGATGTGGGTGTTGGTGAGGAGGAGGTCGGCGGATGGCATGGTGCGGGTGACTCCGTTCGGTTTCGGGGTGCGCAGGGGCGGGTGGGAGGTGCGGTTCGCGTCGGCGGGTGCGGTTCTGGTTGCGGCCGGGTCTTTTGCGCAGTTCCCCGCACCCCTATCGAAGTGCTGTCGCGCCTGCGGGTGCGGGTTTCGCTGTGGCTGGGTTTTTTGCGCAGTTCGCCGCGCCCCTAACCAGGTGCTGTCGCGTCTGCAGGTGCGGTTCTGGCTGTGGCCGGGTCTTTGCGCAGTTCCCCGCGCCCCTATCGAAGTGCCGTTCGCGTGCGCGGGTGCGGTCTTGGCTGTGGCTGGGTTTTTTGCGCAGTTCCCCGCGCCCCTGAAAAGCAGATCCCTGCGGGGCGGGTGGGCGTTTCGAGTCGCGCTTGGGGCGAGACTCGTGGGGCCGGGGCGGAGACCCGTTCTTTTCAGCCCCGCCGGCGATTGAGGCGCGGGGTCCGGGGCGGAGCCCCGATCTTTCAGCCCCGCCGGCGATTGAGGCGCGGGGTCCGGGGCGGAGCCCCGTGGGCGCAACGCCGTCACTGGCCGAAGCGGGCGTAGACCTCCGGGCGGGAGCGGCGTAGGCGCCAGGCCAGGGCCAGGCCTAGGACGAAGACCGCGGGGGCCACTGCCAGGAGGATCCAGTTGATCAGGGGGGACGCGCCCGTGAAGAGGTCGATGTGGGTGGCGACCAACCCGATCGCCACTGCCAGGAGCAGCGTCGCCACGACCGGCGCGGCCACCGTTCGCAGCGCGCCCTCCTGGTGCGTGATCCGGCGGAAGAAGAACGGGACCGCGAGCGCCGCGAGGAGTTGGAGGGCCATCAGGCCCAGCATTCCCGGGGTGTTGACCCACAGGAGGAGCTGGTCGTACGGGTCCGCCCCGGCCGCCCAGAACCCGAGCACGACGACCGCGCCGAGAACGGTCTGCGCGAGCCCGGCGACGTACGGCGAGCGGTGCTTGGGGTGGATGCGGGCGACGGCGCGCGGCAGCACGCCCTCGTCGGCGAGAGCAAGGGCGTACCGGTTGATCGCGTTGTGGAAGGCGAGGAGCGAGGCGATGACGCTGGTGACGATGAAGACGTGCATCAGGTCCGCCGCCCAGCCGCCGACGAACGTGGTGATCGCGGTGAAGAAGAGGTTCGCCGGGTCGCTGCCGGCCGCCTTGACGACCTCCGCGTCGCCGAAGGACTGGATGGCGATCCAGACGGTGAACGCGTAGAAGAGGCCGAGGAACGCCACCGCGATGTACGTGGCGCGGGGCACGGTACGGTCCGGGTCGCGGGCCTCGCGCCGGTAGATGACGGTCGACTCGAACCCGGTGAACGCGGCGAACGCGAAGGCGAGGACGGCGGCCGTGCCGGGCACGAGGACGTTGCCGGGCGCGAAGGAGGCCAGGGAGAGTCCGTGCGCGCCACCCTTGAGGAGCACGCCGCCCGCGAGCAGGACCAGGATGCCCGTCTCCGCGACCAACAGGACGCCCAGCACCTTGGCGCCGAAGTCGATCGAGCGGAAACCGCCGTACCAGATCAGGACCAGGCCCACGAGGGAGACCGGCAGCCAGGGCACGTCCGCGCCGAACAGGGAGTGCACGGTGTCCTGGGTCGCCGAGCCGAGGAGCCCGTAGACGCCGATCTCCATGCCGTTGTAGCCGACCATCGCGAGCAGCGCCGCCCCGATTCCGGCCGGCCGGCCGAGGCCCTGCGTGATGTACGAGTAGAAGGCGCCGCCGCCGGTGACGTGGCGGCTCATCGCGGTGAAGCCGATGGCGAAGACGGCGAGGGTGATGCCGGCGAGCAGGTATCCGGCGGGCGCTCCGACGCCGCCGAGGGAGATGGCGATGGGCGCGACGCCCGCCATGACGGTGAGCGGGGCGGCGGCGGAGATCACGAAGAACGAGATGTCGGACGTGCCGAGGGTGCCGGTGCGAAGGCCGGTCGGCGCGCTCGGCGGTGCGGTCTTCGTCCGCGTCTTCGTCTTCGTCTTCGTCTTCGGGGAGGTCACGGGCATGCGGCAGGAAGCCCCTCTGGAGGACGGCCCGCACTGCGGCGGACGGGCGTAAATCTAAAGGCTTTTGATTTTCGAAATGTAACCTCCCGTTGGGCATACGGGAAGACCCGATTTTGTGGAGCCACTGAGGAGGGATCTGGATGGGGCGGCCGCGCACACCCCTCCTCGACCGGGAGCGGATCACCACGGCGGCGCTCGGCATCGTCGACGAGAACGGCGAGTTCAGCGTGCCGCAGGTGGCGCGCAGGCTCGGCGTACAGGCGGGCTCGCTCTACCACCACGTGGAGGGCCGCGACGGCATCGTGGAGCTGCTGCGCGAGCGGATCTGCTCCGCGATCGACGAGACGCCGCTGACCTCGGGCCTCCCGTGGGACGAGGCGATCGCCGGGTGGGCCCGCTCCTACCGTGCCGCGTTCGCCGCGCACCCCAAGGCGATCCCGCTCCTGACGACGCACCCGGTGCGGGCGCCCCGGGTGCTCGCGCAGTACGAGCTGGCGGTGGCGCTGCTGCTCGACGCGGGGTTCGCGCTGCCGGACGTGATGCCGGTGATCATCGCCCTGGACAACATGGTGCTTGGTTCGGCGCTGGACATGGCGGCGCCCGACGCGATGTGGGAGCCGACTGAGGAGGGGCTGACCCCGCTGCTCGAACGGGCCCTGGGCGCGGGGCCCGAGGGGCGCACGGACGCGGCGTTCGAGCTGGCGCTCACCGGGTTCGTGGCGCGGTGCCGGGTACTGCTGGACGCGTAGGGCGCGTGTAGGGGTCGTGTAGGGCGGCGGGACGTTCGTCCCGCGGGTTCACGACCGATGGCATCTGCCGTCGCGGCCCGTCCGAGGGGATCGTCGGAGGTCCAGACCTCGACGGTACGGATGGAGGGCCGGTTTCATGGCAACGGCAACGGTACGCAAGGGCACGGCGGGCGCGAGGGTGGCGGCTCCGGGCGACGAGTCCCACCCCTTCGGCGCACTGCAGCGCAAGCACGCGCCCGACGACGAGGTGACGGCCGCGGCGATGGCGCGCGCCCACCGGGGGCCTTCCGGCCTGCCGTGGCTGTCGGCGACAACGTCGGCGAAGGTAGCGTAACCGGGCCGCCCGCTCCACCACTGGGCCCCGCCGCCTTGGGCAATCTGCCGCCAAGGGCGGCAGGGTGGGCAAGGCGGCACCCCGGCGCCGGGCAGGCGCTACGCGAGGCCCCCGCCCCGGCCCGCCCAATCACCCGGTCCCGCCCAGCCACCCGGCCCGCCCCGGCGCCGCCGACCGTCACCCGCCGTAGAACCGCTCCTCCATCACGGCCCGCGCGCGCCGCGTCGTACGCCGATAGTCGTCGAGCATGTCCCCGACGTGCCCGGGGTCGTACCCCAAGTACCTCCCCACGGCCCCGAGTTCACGCCCGTCCGAGGGAAACGTGTCGCCGGGCCTGCCGCGCACCAGCATCACCGCGTTGCGCACACGCGCGGCAAGGACCCACGCCTCGTCGAGGATCGCCGCGTCCTCGGCGGGGATCAGCTCGGCGGCGCACGCCGCGGCGAGGGCCTCGCGGGTGCGCGTGGTGCGCAGGCCCGGTTCCACCCAGCCGTGCCGCAGCTGGAGCAGCTGCACCGTCCATTCGACGTCGGAAAGACCCCCGCGGCCCAGCTTCGTGTGGAGCGTGGGGTCGGCGCCGCGCGGCATCCGCTCGGACTCCATGCGGGCCTTGAGCCGGCGGATCTCCAGTACGGCGTCGTCGCCGAGGCCCTCGGCGGGGTAGCGCAGCGGGTCGATCAGCTCGATGAACGACCGGCCCAACTCCTCGTCCCCGGCCACGTATTGCGCCCGCAGCAGCGCCTGCGACTCCCAGACCAGGGACCAACGGCGGTAGTACGCCTCGTAGGACTTGAGCGTGCGCACCAGCGGCCCCGACTTGCCCTCGGGGCGCAGGTCCGCGTCGATGAGCAGCGGCGGATCGGCGCTCGGCAGGGCGAGGAGCCTGCGCACCTCGGAGACGACCTTGTTGGCGGCCTGCGCGGCCTCGTGGTCGTCGACGCCCTCGCGGGGTTCGTGCACGAACAGCACGTCGGCGTCGGAGCCGTAGCTCAGCTCGTGCCCGCCGAAGCGGCCCATGGCGATGATGGCGAAGCGGGTGGGCAGGGTGTCGCCCCAGCCGTCGCGGACCACGGCGCGCAGCGTCCCGGCGAGCGTGGCGGCCGTCAAGTCCGAGACCGCGGAGCCCACTTGGTCCACCAGCGCGCCCTGGTCGGCGACCGCGGGGGTGTCCTCGGTGCCGTACGAGGCGATGATGTCGGCGGCTGCCGTGCGCAGCAGCTCGCGTCGGCGCACCGCGCGCGCCGAGGTGACCGCCTGCTCGCCGGTGTCCGCGCGCCGCACCGCCGCGAGCGCCTCCTGCTCCAACTGGGCGTGCCCGCGCGGCTCCAGGCCCCGCTCGTCGCCGAGCAGCGCCACCGCTTCGGGGGCGCGCATCAGGAGGTCGGGGGCGAGGCGTCCCGCGGACAGGATCCGCGCCAGGTTCTCGGCGGCCGCGCCCTCGTCGCGCAGCAGCCGCAGATACCAGGGCGTCTTGCCCAACGCGTCCGACACGTTGCGGAAGTTGAGGAGTCCCGCGTCGGGATTGGCCGAGTCCGCGAACCAGCCGAGCAGCACCGGGAGCAGCGTCCGCTGGATGGCGGCCTTGCGGCTGACCCCGGAGGCCAGCGCTTCCAGGTGGCGCATCGCGGCGCTCGGGTCGGCGTAGCCGAGTGCGACGAGCCGCTCGCGGGCCGCGTCGGCGCGCAACCTGGTCTCGCCGGGGGCGAGTTGGGCGACGGCGTCGAGCAGCGGCCGGTAGAACAGCTTCTCGTGCAGCCGGCGGACGACGGAGGTGTGCCGCCGCCAGGCCCGCTTGAGGTCCGTGATGGGTTCCGTGCGCATGCCCATGGAGCGGCCGATGCGGCGCAGGTCGGCATCGTCCTCAGGCACCAGGTGGGTGCGCCGCAACTTGTAGAGCTGGATGCGGTGTTCGAGGGTGCGCAGGAACCGGTAGGCGTCGTCCATCTGCACGGCGTCGACCCGGCCCACGTATCCGCCGTCGGCGAGTGCGGCGAGCGCCTTCAGGGTCGTACCGCTGCGCAGCGCGGAGTCCGAGCGGCCGTGCACCAACTGCAGCAGCTGGACGGCGAATTCGACGTCGCGCAGGCCGCCGGGACCGAGCTTCAGCTCGCGGTCCACGTCGCCGACGGGGATGTTGGCCACGACCCGCTTGCGCATCTTCTGCACGTCGGGCACGAAGTTCTCCCGCTCGGACACCTGCCACACCATCGGCGACACGGCCGCGACGTACTCCTCGCCGAGTTCCAGGTCGCCCGCGACCGGGCGGGCCTTGAGCAGCGCCTGGAACTCCCAGGTCTTGGCCCAGCGCTGGTAGTAGGCGAGGTGCGAGGACAGGGTGCGTACGAGCGGACCGTTGCGCCCTTCCGGCCGCAGATTGGCGTCGACGGGCCAGATGGTGCCCTCGACCGTGGTGTCGGAGCAGATCCGCATCATGTGCGAGGCGAGCCGGGTCGCGGCCTGGATCGCCTTCCCCTCGTCGGCGGATCCGTCGGCGGGCTCCCCGACGAAGATGACGTCGACATCGGACACGTAATTCAGCTCGTGGCCACCGCACTTGCCCATCGCGATCACGGAGAGCCGGCACAGCGCGGCGTCGGCGGGGGACGCCGCGCGGGCGATGGCGAGGGCCGCGCGCAGCGTCGCCGTGGCCAGGTCGGCGAGTTCGGCGGCGGTCTCGGTGATGTCGGTCGTGCCGCACACGTCGCGGGCGGCGATGGACAGCAGGCAGCGCCGGTAGGCGACGCGCAGCGACACCTCGTCGGTGGCCTCGGCGAGCCCCTGTTCGAACTCCTCCACGCCGGGGTGCAGATCGCCGGACTCGTACGTGACCAGGGCCCGCCAGTCCTTCGAGTGCCGGGCGAGGTGGTCGGCGAGCGCCTCGGAGGAGCCGAGGACGCCGAGCAGCCGGTCGCGCAGCGGCTTCGCCGCGACGAGCGTGTCGAGCAGCTCGCGCCGCGCCGTCTCGTCCTCCTGCGCCTCGACCAGCCGGACGAGGCCGAGGAGCGCCAGGTCCGGGTCGGCGGCGCCGCCGAGCGCGTCCAGGAGCAGCGGGTCGGCGCGCACGGGGGACAGGGCGGGGGCGTCGAGCAGCCGTTCGGCGGTGGACGGATCGGTGAAGCCGAGTCGCAGCAGCCGGGTGAAGGTGCTGCTCCTGCGGCCGCCCGTCCACCCTCCCCCTTCGTGCGGCACCGACGTCATTGCCCGGCCTCCTGTTCGATCTACGGTGGCCTTGAGCCTACTGCGCTCCGGGCTGCACCGATGAGTTGTGCGGCCGCGGCAGGTCCCCACTGGTGTACGACTGGCCACGTACACGGAGAGGAACGCCCACGATGCCGCACGACGCCCGCACCGGTACGCCGCACACGTCGATCGACCCGCGCTACAGCTCCCCCGGCGCCGAACCCACCCCGTGGGCGGCGGCCGAACGGCTGCTGACCGACTCCGAACTCTTCTGGATCTCCACGGTGCGCCCCGACGGCCGCCCCCACGTCACACCCCTCCTCGCCCTCTGGCAGGACGGATCCCTCCACTTCACGACCGGCGCCCACGAACGCAAGTCCCTCAACCTCGCCGCGAACCCAGAGGTCGCCCTCACCACCGGCACGAACACCTGGGCGGCGGGCTTCGACGTGGTGGTGGAGGGTCCGGCGACACGCGTCACGGAGCCGGAACGCCTCCACGCCCTCGCCAAGGCCTGGGAGGAGAAATACGGCCCGGCCTGGCACTTCGAGGTCCACCCCGACGGAGCATTCCAGGGCCAGCAAGGCCCATCGCTCGTCTTCTCGGTCACCCCGACCACGGTCTTCGGCTTCGGCAAGGGCGAGGAGTTCACCCAGACCCGCTGGCAATTCGGGTGACCACCCGGCGCCGGTGGGCCGGAACCGACAATTCGCCCCTACCTTTACCTCCATGGACATGACCCTGGAAGTGCTCACCATCCCGGTCTCGGACATCGACCGCGCCAAGGCTTTCTACGTCGACAAGGTCGGCTTCCACTGCGACATCGACGCCGAAGTGATGCCGGGCGCCCGCATCGTCCAGCTCACGCCCCCGGGATCCGGCTGCTCCATCGCCCTCGCCTCCGGCATCCCGAGCCCCACGGGCACGGCGGCCCCCGGCACGTACCACGGCATGCAGCTGTGCGTCACCGACATCAAGGCGGCCCACGAGGAACTCCGCGCCCGCGGCCTCGACGTCTCCGAACCGATCCAGTACGCCCCCGACGACGGCGGCACCTTCATGCACTTCACGGACCCGGACGGCAACGGCTGGGCCATCCAGGAATACCGCAAACGCTCCACGGTCCCCCTGCGAGACACGTTGTGACCAAAGGGGCGCGCGTCACCACTGCGCGCCCCCTACAGCGCCCTACAGCACCGGCAGGTTCTTCCGCAGTTCGAAGGCCGTGACCTCGCTGCGGTACTCCTCCCACTCCTGCTTCTTGTTGCGCAGGAAGAAGTCGTAGACGTGCTCCCCCAGCGTCTCGGCGACGAGTTCGCTGCGTTCCATCAGGGCGATCGCCTCGCCGAGGTTCTGCGGGAGGGGCTCGATGCCCATGGCGCGGCGTTCGGCGTCGGAGAGGGCCCAGACGTCGTCGTCGGCGCCCGGAGGGAGTTCGTAGCCCTCTTCGATGCCCTTGAGGCCGGCCGCGAGGAGGACCGCGTAGGTGAGGTACGGGTTGGCGCCGGAGTCGATGGAGCGGACCTCGACGCGGGCCGAGCCCGTCTTGCCGGGCTTGTACATCGGGACGCGGATGAGGGCCGAGCGGTTGTTGTGGCCCCAGCAGATGTAGGACGGGGCCTCGCCGCCGGCGCCCGCCGTGCGCTCCGAGCCGCCCCAGATGCGCTTGTAGGAGTTCACCCACTGGTTCGTGACCGCCGAGATCTCCGCCGCGTGGCGCAGCAGGCCCGCGATGAAGGAGCGGCCGACCTTGGAGAGCTGGTACTCGGCGCCCGACTCGTAGAACGCGTTCCTGTCGCCCTCGAAGAGCGAGAGGTGCGTGTGCATGCCGCTGCCCGGGTGCTCCGAGAACGGCTTCGGCATGAAGGTGGCCTGGACTCCCTGTTCCAGTGCCACCTGCTTCATGACCAGGCGGAACGTCATGATGTTGTCCGCCGTGGAGAGCGCGTCCGCGTAACGGAGGTCGATCTCCTGCTGGCCCGGCGCGCCCTCGTGGTGGCTGAACTCGACCGAGATGCCCATCGACTCGAGCATGGTGATCGCCTGACGGCGGAAGTCCATGCCCACGTTCTGCGGGGTGTGGTCGAAGTAGCCGGACGTGTCCGCGGGCACCGGCCGGGTGCCGTCCAGCGGCTTGTCCTTGAGCAGGAAGAACTCGATCTCGGGGTGGGTGTAGAAGGTGAAGCCGAGGTCGGAGGTCTTGGCCAGGGCCCGCTTCAGGACGTAGCGCGGGTCGGCGAAGGACGGCGAGCCGTCGGGCATCAGGATGTCGCAGAACATGCGCGCCGTGCCGGGGGCCTCCGCCCGCCACGGCAGGACCTGGAAGGTGCCCGGGTCCGGCTTGGCGATCATGTCGGACTCGTAGACCCGGGCGAAGCCCTCGATCGCCGAGCCGTCGAAGCCAATACCCTCATCGAACGCCTGTTCCAGCTCGGCCGGAGCCACGGCCACCGACTTGAGGAAGCCCAGCACGTCCGTGAACCACAGACGTACGAACCGGATGTCGCGCTCCTCAAGGGTACGGAGCACGAATTCCTGCTGCTTGTCCATCTCTCGCTTCCACCCATCCTTGCTGGTCAGGCCTGCTGCTCCCATGCCGCCCAGAGGGCCTGGTCACATCCCACCACACGACCGTTTCCGACGCGTTGCCGACCTTGATCGTCACTGATCGGCCGGTGATGTGTTCATAGTGCCTGTCGAACGCCCCAGGGTCATAGTGCCCGCCCTACGAGCCGTGCTGCCCGGTGGCCGACGCGGCACCGCACGACGGGCGGCGGACCGCCCCCTGATGCCCCCAAATCGGCCTATCGCGAACGTAGTTGAGCCGACTTGACGTCTTCTTGATCGTCTCATTTCCCCCGCGTGAACGGTTGTTGGCAAGAGTGGGCCTTTCTACGTGTGCATTACACATGCACCTCGGCGTCTCCAGCACCTCTATCCAGGGGGGACCACATGAGATCCAACCGCGGCACACGCCGCACCCGGGCAGGCCTGAGCATCGCGGCCACCCTTCCGCTGCTCGCCGGCGCCCTCGCCCTCGCCGCCCCGGCCCACGCCGACCCGCACAGCCGCGACACCCTCTCCGGCACCAAGCCGCTGTGGGCCACCGGCGCCGCCGACAAGGGCGACACCGCGGACGGCGGCAAGGTCACCGCGCGCGTCTACCTCGCCGGCCGGGACGCGAAGGGCCTCGCCGCGTACGCGAAGTCCGTGGCCGACCCGTCGTCCGCGCAGTACCAGAAGTATCTGAGCGCCAAGGAGGCACGCAGCCGCTTCGGGGCGACGAAAGAGCAGATATCCGAGGTCACGGCCTGGCTGAAGTCCGCGGGCCTGACCGTGACCGGCTCCACCGCGCACTACCTCTCCGTGTCGGGCGACGTCGCCGCCACCGAGAAGGCCTTCGGCACCGAGCTGCACGACTACACCAAGGGCGGGCACACCTACCGCGCCCCGTCCGGCACCGCCTCCGTGCCCGCATCGCTCGACGGCGCCGTGCTCACCGTCACCGGCCTGGACAGCGCCCCGCACAAGGCGACGAAGCAGGACCAGCTGCCGCCGCCGAGCGCCGTCTTCCGCAACGCGGGCCCGTTCTCCACGTACTACGGCTCCAAGACCGCGACCACGCTCCCGGACGCGTACGGCACCAAGGTCCCGTACGCGGTGAAGGGCTACACCGGCAAGCAGCTGCGCGCCGCGTACGGCGCCGGCAAGGCGACCGGCAAGGGTGTGAAGGTCGCGATCACCGACGCGTACGCCTCGCCGACCATCGCCAAGGACGCGGCGACGTACGCGAAGAAGCACGGTGACGCGCCTTACAACACGCGGCAGTTGAAGCAGGTGCTGCCGAAGAAGTACACGAAGACCAAGGAGTGCGACGCGGCCGGCTGGTACGGCGAGGAGACCCTCGACGTCGAGGCCGTGCACGCGGTGGCGCCGGACGCCGACATCACGTACGTGGGCGCGGCCTCCTGCTACGACGACGATCTGCTCGACTCGCTCGGCAAGGTCGTCGACGACCACCTCGCCGACATCGTCTCCAACTCCTGGGGCGACATCGAGGCCAACCAGACGCCCGAACTGGCCGCCGCGTACGACCAGGTGTTCCAGCTGGGCGCCGTCGAGGGCATCGGCTTCTACTTCTCGTCCGGCGACAACGGCGACAACGTCGCGTCGACGGGTACGAAGCAGGTCGACACGCCCGCCAACTCGGCGTGGGTGACGGCGGTCGGCGGTACCTCCCTTGCCGTCGGCAAGGGCGACACGTACCAGTGGGAGACCGGCTGGGGCACGCTGAAGTCCAACTTGGCGGCGGACGGCAAGAGTTGGACCGACTTCCCGGGCGCGTACAACTCGGGCGCGGGCGGCGGCACCAGCAAGACGGTCGCGCAGCCCGACTACCAGAAGGGCGTCGTGCCGGACACGCTGGCGGGCGCCAACGGCGGCAAGAACCGCGTCGTCCCGGACATCTCCGCCATCGCCGACCCCAACACCGGCTTCCTGGTGGGCCAGACGCAGACGCTGCCCGACGGCACGCAGGGCTACGACGAGTACCGCATCGGCGGCACCTCGCTGGCCGCTCCCGTGGTCGCCGGTGTGCAGGCGCTGGCGCAGCAGACGGGCGGCGGCAAGGCGCTCGGCTTCGCGAACCCGGCGATCTACGACCGGTACGGTTCGGCGAAGTACCACGACGTGGTGGACCAGCCGACCGGCAAGGACCTCGCCGTGGCGCGCGTCGACTTCGCGAACAGCTACGACGCGTCGGAGGGCCTGCTCACCTCGGTGCGCAGCCTCGGCAAGGACGCCTCGCTGAAGGCCGTCAGGGGCTACGACGACGTGACGGGGGTCGGCTCGCCGGCTCCGGGTTACGTGAACTCGTACCGCCGCTGATCCAAGGACGCCTCGGCGGCGGGTGGGCGCTCACCTCGCCGCCGGGGCTCAGCCCTGTTCTCCGATGGCCGGGTCCCGGTGGTCCGGGTGGATCCAGCTCGGCTTGCGGAACTTGAGGAACGCGACCGGCGCCGCGATGCCGAGGACGAGCAGACCGCCGCCGACGATCAGCAGATAGCGCCACAGCGGCCCGGTGTCGTACTGGTCCGGCGGTACGAAGCCGATCACGAGCGCCAGCACCGAGGCCACGAACCCGACGCCCGCGACGGCGGTGACGGCCGGGACGACGAAGCCGCGCGGCACGTCCGGCTGCGAGCGCCGCAGCCGCACCACTGCCACGAACATCAGCAGATACGCGACCAGATAGATCTGGATCGTGATGACGGAGAACATCCAGTACTGGCTGGAGACGTTGTCGCTGAACGCGTAGAGGACGCCGATGAGGGTCGTCAGCACGCCCTGGGCGATCATCACGTTCTGCGGCACGCCGTACTTGTTGAACTTCTGCAGGACCGGCGGCAGATACCCCTCCTGCCGGGACAGCAGCACGAGCCCCTTGGCCGGCCCGGCGAGCCACGTCAGCATGCCGCCGAGCGCCGCGCACACCAGCATCACGCCGACGATCCTCGTCATCCAGCCGACCCCGAAGTGGTCGAAGAACGCCTGGAACGCCTGCATGAGCCCCGCGGTCAGGCTGAGTTGCTTCGCGGGCATGACCCAGCTGATGGCGAGGGCGGGCAGGATGAAGATCAGGAGTACGAGTCCGGTGGCGAGGAAGATCGAGCGCGGGTACTCGGCGCGCGGGCTGCGCAGCGACGACACGTGGACGCCGTTCATCTCCATGCCCGCGTAGGACAGGAAGTTGTTGACGATGAGCACGAGGCTGGCGAGGCCGGTCCACGGCGGCAGCCAGTGGCTGGAGTCCATGGGGGCGGCGGACGGATTGCCCTGCCCGAGGAAGACGATCCCGAGCACGACGAGCACGACGCCGGGGATGAGCGTGCCGATGATGAGCCCGAGGGACGACAGGCCCGCGATGGTCTTCGTCCCGCGTGAACTCACGTACACACCGGCCCAGTACAGGACGACGATGCAGATCGCGACGTACAGGCCGTTCTCGGCGAGGCTCGGGTGGATGACGTACGCGAAGGTGGACGCCACGTAGGCGAGCAGGCTCGGGTAGTACGCGATGGTCATGGCGAACTGGCACCACACGGCGATGAACCCGAGCGGCTTGCCGAGCGCCTCGCTGACCCAGCGGTAGATGCCGCCGGTCCAGCCCGAGGCCAGTTCGGCGCCGACGAGGGCGGTGGGCAGCAGGAAGACGACGGCCGGGAGCAGGTAGAGGAAGACCGCGGCGAGCCCGTACAGCGCCATGGAGGGCGAGGGCCGCAGGCTGGCGACGGAGGCCGTGGTCATCAGGCCGAGGGTGACCCAGGAGATGCTGTTCTTCCCGGGGGTACCCCCCGGACCCCCGCGCCGGCGGGTACCGTCGTCCGCAGCCTGACCTCTTTGACCTGACTCGTCCGCAGTTGTCATGGGCCAATGATCGACGCAGGAAGGGGAGGGCGCACGTCGCGCCATACCGGGTGGGGGTAAGGTGCCGGGCATGGTGAGGACGAGGAGCGGCACGGGGCGGTGGCAGCAGTTGCTGCTGTTCGCCGCGCTGCTCTTCGGGATCGTGGTGATGCATACGTTGGGGCATCCGTCGGGACATCCGTCGGGGCACGACGGGGCGATGCCGATGGGGAGCGCGCACGTCGCGATGGCCGAGCACGGCTCCCCGCACGGTTCCGCCGCCACCACGGTTCACGAGCGCCCCGACTCCCCCGGTCACGGCGGCATGGATCCGCTGAACGTATGCCTGGCCGTGCTCGGCTCGTTCACGCTGCTGTTGCTGACGGCGGCGGTGCTGCGCCCGCTGCTCGTGGCGGCGGCTCCGGGACCGCGCGCCCGCGGACTCTCCTTCGCCCAGCGGCCCAACCCGCCCCCTCCCCGGGAACTCCTCTCCCGGCTGTCGGTGCTGCGCATTTAGGCCTGCGCACGCTTTCGCGCGCCTGAATCGCACCACACCCATCAACACCGACTGTTGAGGTACTCACCCATGCGCAAGCAGTCCCTTCCGCATGCCCCGGCCCGGCGCACCTTGCTTGGTGCGGCGATCGCCGTCGCCGGCACAGGAGCCCTGACCGCCTGCTCCTCCGGCGCTTCGTCCGGCCACAACGGCCACGGCGCGTCCGGATCCGCACCCGGATCCGCGTCCGGCGGCTACGTCGACCCGGCGGGCAAGGAAGTCGCCGCCGCCGAGAAGAAGCGCTCCGCCGACGGCCGGGTCCGCGAGGTCCGGCTCACGGCCGCCGCGACCCGGCTCGACCTGGGCGACCGCACCGTCAAGTCCTGGTCGTACGGCGGCGACCTGCCCGGCAAGGAGGTCAGGGTCACGGCCGGCGACACCCTCGCCCTCACCCTCGCCAACCACCTCCCCGAGCCCACATCGATGCACTGGCACGGCATCGCGCTGCGCAACGACATGGACGGCGTACCGGGCCTGACCCAGAAGTCCGTCGCGCCGGGCGCCGACTTCACGTATCGCTTCAAGGTCGCGCACCCCGGCACGTACTGGTTCCACCCGCACTCGGGCACGCAGCAGGACCGCGGCCTGTACGCGCCACTGATCGTGGAGGACCCGAAGGAGCCGCTCTCCTACGACAAGGAGTGGGTGGTCGTCCTCGACGACTGGGTCGACGGGGTGGCCGGCTCGACGCCGGACGCGGTGCTCAAGGAGCTGCGCTCGGGGATGGACCACGGAGACGGCTCCGACGGAGGCATGGACCACTCCGGCCACGACATGCCGGGGATGGAGGGCATGTCGATGCACTCCGCGAAGTCGTCCCCCGCGCCCTCCACGGAGGGCCCGTCCCGCATGATGATGGGCGCGAAGAGCGACCTGCTTGGCGGCGACGCGGGTGACGTGAAGTACCCGCACTACCTCGTCAACGGCCGTACGCCCGCGGCCCCTTCATCGTTCAAGGCCCGCCCCGGCGACCGCATCCGGATCCGGTTCATCAACGCGGGCGGCGACACGGCGTTCCGCGTCGCGCTCGGCGGCCACGAGATGACGGTGACGCACACGGACGGCTTCCCGGTGCGGCACGCGAAGACGGAGGCGCTGCTGCTCGGGATGGGCGAGCGGTACGACGTGCTGGTCACGGCGGGCGACGGGGTGTTCCCGCTGACGGCGCTGGCGGAAGGCAAGAAGGCGTCGGGGATGGCGGTCCTGCGCACGGGCTCGGGTTCGACGCCGAAGGCCACGTCCCGCCCCAAGGAGTTGGACGGCCGCCTCCTCACGGCGGACAAGCTCCGCTCGGCCGAGTCGGTGGCCCTCCCCTCCCGCAAGCCGGACCGCACGATCAGGCTCCGGCTGACCGGCGGGATGGCCAAGTACGACTGGGCGTTCAACAAGAAGCCGTACGACCCGGACGAGCGCTACCCGGTGCGCGCAGGCGAGCGGGTCCGCCTGGTCTTCGCCAACACGACGTCGATGTGGCACCCGGTCCACCTGCACGGCCACACGTTCTCCCTGCCGAACGGCCCCCGCAAGGACACGGCCGTCGTCCTCCCGAACCGCACCCTGACGGCCGACTTCGACGCGGACAACCCCGGCCTGTGGATGCTCCACTGCCACAACGTCTACCACTCGGAGGCAGGCATGATGACGGTCCTGGGCTACCGCGCCTGACCACCACACACGACTGAGGGGCGGGACACACGCGTGTGTCCCGCCCCTTGGCGGTGCCGTTGGCGGCGCCCGTCAGCGCCGCACCGTCTCCTGCTCCGTCGGGACGTGGGACGCCACCAAGCGGCCCGGTGTCGCTGTGGCGCGGCCGCGGTCCACCGCGTAGGCGATCGAGGCGACGCCCACGCCGAGGACGGCGAGGGCGGCGCCTGCGAGGGCCGGGGAGGTGACCGCGAAGCCGGCGGCGAGGGTGAGGCCGCCGATCCAGGCGCCGCCGGCGTTGGCCAGGTTGAAGGCTGCCTGGTTGGCGGACGAGGCGAGGGAGGGGGCCGCGGAGGCCTTCTCCATCACGATCAGCTGGAGCGGGGAGCCCGTCGTGAACGCCGCCATGCCGAGGAGGAAGACCGCGAGCGCCGCGCTCCACTCCGTACGCATGAGGAGCGGGAAGAGGGCGAGGACCACGGCCAGTGAGGTCAGGCCGCCGAAGAGGGTGCGGCGCAGGGAGTGGTCCGCGAGGCGGCCGCCCATCAGGTTGCCGATCGTGGCGCCGAGGCCGAAGAGCGCGAGCAGCAGCGTCACGGACGCGTCCGCGAAGCCCGCCGCGTCCGTGAGCATCGGCGTGATGTAGCTGTACGCGGCGAAGAGCGCGCCGAAGCCGGCGACCGTCGTGCCGAGCGCGAGCCAGACCGGGAGGGACTTCAGGGCACGCAGTTCGCCCCGCAGACCCGCGGCCGTCTCGCCGTGGCCGTGGTCCGCGGGCACCAGCGCGAGGAGCGCCGCGATCGCGACGAGCCCGATCGCGCTGACCGCGAGGAACGTGGCGCGCCAGCCCAGCTGCTGCCCCATCGCCGTCGCGGCGGGCACGCCGACGACGTTGGCGATGGTCAGGCCGAGGAACATGAGCGAGACCGAGCGGGCCTTGCGCTCCGGCGCGACGAGCGACGTCGCCACCACCGCGCCGACGCCGAAGAACGCTCCGTGCGGCAGCCCGCTCACGAAGCGGGCGAGCATGAGCGAGTGGTAGTCGGGGGCCGCCGCCGAGACCGCGTTGCCGACGACGAACAGCGCCATCAGGCCGATGAGGACGCGACGGCGCGGCATCCGCGCGGTGACCGCGGCGAGCAGCGGCGCGCCGATGACCACACCGAGCGCGTACGCGGAGACGAGGTGTCCGGCATCCGGGATCGATATGTGCAGGTCGTCGGCGACATTGGGCAGCAGGCCCATGATGACGAACTCGGTCGTGCCGATGCCGAAGGCGCCCACGGCGAGCGCGAGCAGGGCGAGGGGCATGGAGGAACTTTCGGGTAGCGAGGGGGGAGGTACGTAAGTTTACGTACGGAACAAAGCCTCGCCCACCGACTATTCCGTGAGGTTAAGGCGCCGTGACGAGCGGTGAACCGCTGAACGTCACAGGTCGACGCGCGCCGCGATCGGCAGATGGTCGCTCCCGGTCCCCGGCAGCGTCCACGACGTGACCGGCTCCACACCCTTGACCATGATCTGGTCGATGCGCGCCATCGGGAATGAGGCCGGCCAGGTGAACCCGAAGCCGCTGCCCGCCGCGCCCTGCGTGGACCGCATCTGCGCGGTGACCCCGTTCAGCGCGCGGTCGTTCATGGTGCCGTTCAGGTCGCCGAGGAGGACGACCTTGTCCAGCGGCTCGTCGGCGATCGCCTCACCGAGCGCGTCCGCGCTCTTGTCGCGCTGGCTGGCGGTGAACCCGGAGTTGAGCTTCACGCGCACCGACGGCAGATGCGCGACGTACACGGCGACCTTGCCCTGCGGCGTCGCGACGGTCGTGCGCAGCGCCCGCGTCCAGCCCAGCTTGATGTCGACGGCCTGGGTGTCGGAGAGCGGGTACTTGCTCCACAGCCCGACCGTGCCCTTGACCGCGTGGTACGGGTAGGCCTCCGCGAGCGCGTCCCGGTACGACGGCAGCGCCTGCGTCGTCACCTCTTCCAGCGCGATGACCTGCGCGCCGGACGCGGCGACGTCCTTCGCGGTGCCCGCCGGATCGGCGTTCTCCGCGTTCACGTTGTGCGTGACGACGGTCAGATCGCCGCCGCTGCCCGTCTTGTCGTTGAGCAGCCCGCCGAAGAGGTTGAACCAGACGATCGCCGGGGCCAGCACCGCGATCACCGCGGTCGCCGACCTCCGTACGAGGCCCAGGACGAGCAGCACCGGAATGAAGACGCCCAGCCACGGCAGGAACGTCTCGGTCAGGGAGCCGAGGTTGCCGACGGTGTTGGGGATCTGCGCGTGCAGCAGCATGACGAGCGCGAGCAGGATCGCGAGCACCGCGAGGACGATTCCGCGCCGCCAGTAACCGCGGCCGGCCGGCGGACGGCCGCCCTGAGGTCGCAGCCGGGCCGCCCCCGGTCCGGTGGACCCGGTTCCGCTGCCGTCGCCGCCCTTGTACGCCTGCGCCATGCCGTCGTCGCCTCACTGCCTGCCGTGCCCGCTGCCCCCGCCAAACAGTAGGCGATGAGCAGCGGCTTTCCGTTCCGTCACGCCCGCGCTGCCGAGCGCGGACGTCAACGTCTCTACGACCACGGGGACGTACGCGGTGGTGTGCTGAGTTCCGTACGACCGGCCCGGAAGGGACGCTGTGACGAAACCCGCACATAGGCCCCCTGACATCGACACCCGGCGACATCGACACCCGGCACGGATGCCCGGCGTCAGTGGCCCGCGCGCAACCCCGCCAGCACCGTATCGACGATCCGCTCCGCCAGATCCTCCGCCAGCGGCGCGTCGGACCGCATGACCGTGCGCAGCAGCATCGGCCCGGTGAACAGATCCGCGGCGAACTCGACGTCCGTACCGGCCGGCAGCTCCCCGTCGGCGACCCCGCGCCGCACCACCTCGTGCGTCGCGCGCCGCCGAGGGTCCACGACGAGCTCGTGGTACGCGTCCCAGAGCCTCGGCAGGGTCTTCATCTGCGCGAGGACGTTGTGCAGCAGGGCGGAGGTGCGCATGCTGAGGCCGCGCCTGCGCATGTGCTCCAGGATCCGGACGAGGTCGTCGCGCATCGAGGTGCCGGGCAGTTCGGAGTCCGGTTCCTCGATGGAGGCGACGACGTCGACGAAGAGGGCCTCCTTGCCGCTCCAGCGCCGGTAGATGGTTGCCTTGCCGACGCCTGCGGTGCGGGCGATCCGCTCGATGGACAGCTCGGTGAGCGGCACGCCCTGCTCGAGGAGTCCGATGACGCCCTCGATGATCGCCTGCTCGACGGCCTCGCTGCGCGGCCGTCCGCGCGCGGGGGCGGACGGTGACGGTGTCGGGGCCCCGGGGATCCTTCGCCGCCGCGTCTGCCCCTCGGCCCGTTCCGTGCCCGCGTCCACCACGCTCCGCCTTTCACCTGCTGCCCTTTTGCCACGACCCCGGCGCATTCTCTCAACCAGCGGCTCAGTGGCGGATCAGTGGCCGCCCGCGCCGACCTTCTCCGACCGCCCGCCGCTCTGCTCGGCCGGCGGATCCTTGGGCTTGCGCGGCAGGAACAGACCGGTGAGGACGGCGCTGAGCACGGCGACGCCCGCACCGCACAGCGCGGTGATGTGCATGGCGTGCACGAACGACTCATGGGCGGCCCCCACCAGCGCCTCGCCGCGCGGCCCGAGCTTCTCGGCGACGCCGAGCGTGGCCTCGATGGACGCGCCCGCCGCGTCCCGGAGCCCGGCGGGCAGCGGCAGCAGCTGGTCCTCGATCCCGTTCTTGTACGCGGTGGCCAGCACCGAGCCGAGCACGGCGATGCCGAGCGCGCCGCCGACCTGACGGAAGGTGTTGCTGAGCGCGGAGGCCGAACCCGCCTTCTCCCGCGGCAGCGACTGCATGATGACGACGCTGGTCGGCGTCATGACGTGGGCCATGCCCGTACCCATGAAGAAGAAGACGACCTCCATGATCCACATCGGGCTGTCCTCGTCGAGCAGGGTGAACGCGGCGAGCATGGCCGCGAGCAGCACCAGGCCCCCGGTCGTGGTGACGCGCACGCCGAGCCTGTCGACGACGAGCCGGGCACGCGGCGCGAAGATCAACTGGGCGGCGGCGAGCGGCAGCAGGAACGCGCCGGTCTGCAACGGCGAGTAGCCGCGCACGCTCTGGATGTAGAAGGACGCGAAGAACGTGACGCCCATCATCGCGAAGAAGACGAGCGCGATGGCCGCCATCGCGGACGAGAACACCTTGTCCTTGAAGTAGTTGATGTCGAACGACGGGTGGTCGCTGCGCTTCTCGTACAGCACGAAGGCGACCAGGACGGCGAGGCCCGCGGCGATGGTGGCGAGCACCTGGGGGCTGGTGAAGTCGCCCTCGTCGCCGCCCTTGATGATCCCGTAGACGAGCAGCACGAGACCGACGATGGACAGCACGACGCCGACGAGGTCGACCCGGCCGGGCTTCGGGTCCCTGGAGTCCGGCACGAGCGCGAGCATCAGCGCGATGGCGATGATCACGATCGGCACGTTCACGAGGAAGACCGAGCCCCACCAGAAGTGGTCGAGGAGCAGTCCGCCGGTGATCGGCCCGATCGCGATGGCGAGCCCCACGCCCCCGGCCCAGATGCCGATGGCCTTCGGCTGCTCGTCCCGCTCGAAGACGTTCATCAGGACGGCGAGCGTGGCCGGCATGACGAAGGCGGCGCCGAGCCCCATCAACGCGCGGAACGCGATGAGTTGGGCCGGCGTACCGGACTCCGCGGCGAGCGCGGACCCGAGCCCGAAGACGACGAGGCCGCCGATGAGGACCTTCTTGCGGCCGATGCGGTCGCCGAGCAGTCCCGCCGTGAACAGCAGGCCCGCGAAGACGAGCGTGTACGCGTTGATGGCCCACTCGAGCTCGCTCTGCGAGGCGCCGATACCTACGGGCTCGGGGGTCGAGATCGTCTTGATCGCGACGTTCAGGATCGAGTTGTCGAGGACGACGATCAGCAGGCTCAGCATGAGCACGCCGAGGATCACCCATCGACGGCGGTGCACGGACTCGGGCACGCGGGAACCCTGGAAGTCCTGAGGGGCGTCAGGAGTGGTCATGCGACCGACCCTAGCCCCATTCCGATACGGAACCGTCTCGTATTTAAAGTCACACGGAAAGCCTTGCCGAGGCTTTACGTGGACGGGGCACGGGTTCGGAAGGGGGCCTGGCGCGGGGGCGGCACGCGGTGCCACCATGGAGGTGATCCGGGGACGCCGTCAGGGCGCCTCGAGACGACATGAAGGAGCCGTTGCGATGACGCAACCCACAGAGCTTTCGGCTGCCCAGAAGACCCAGCAGACATCGAACGACCAGGCCGCCCAGAACGCCCAGAAGTCCACCGTGCTGTACGGGGGCAAGGGCTCGCGGCGGGTCACGGTCCGGGACATCGGCCTCGCCAAGGAGCGGGGCGAGAAGTGGCCCATGCTCACCGCGTACGACGCGATGACGGCGTCGGTCTTCGACGAGGCGGGCATCCCCGTGATGCTGGTCGGCGACTCGGCGGGCAACTGCCACCTCGGGTACGAGACGACGGTGCCGGTGACGATGGACCAGATGGTCATGCTGTCGGCGGCGGTGGTACGCGGCACGTCCCGCGCGCTGATCGTCGGCGATCTGCCCTTCGGGTCCTACCAGGAAGGGCCTACGCAGGCGCTGCGCTCGGCGATGCGGCTGGTGAAGGAGGCCGGGGTCGGAGCGGTGAAGCTGGAGGGCGGCGAGCGCTCGCACGACCAGATCAAGCTGCTGGTCGACGCCGGGATCCCGGTCATGGCGCACATCGGCCTGACCCCGCAGTCGGTCAACACGCAGGGCTACCGGGTCCAGGGGCGCGGCGAGGAGGCGGCGCAGCAGTTGCTGCGCGATGCCAAGGCCGTGCAGGACGCGGGTGCGTTCGCGGTCGTCCTGGAGCTGGTTCCCGCGGAGCTGGCGGCCGAGGTGACGCGTGTCCTGCACATCCCGACCGTGGGCATCGGGGCCGGGGCCGGTACGGACGCGCAGGTCCTGGTCTGGACGGACGCGCTCGGCCTCACCGGCGGGAAGATGCCGCGCTTCGTGAAGCAGTACGCGGATCTGCGGGGCGTGATGTCCGACGCGGCGAAGGCGTTTGCGGAGGACGTCATCGGCGGAACGTTCCCTCAGGAGGAACACTCCGTCCACTGAGCCAACCCGGTACGACCGCGGCCCGCCGAACTTCCCCCATCGGCGGGCCGCGCTGCGCTCCGCGGGTGACCAGGGGGGTGGTGCCGCGGGGGCGTACGGGGGGCCGTCCGGGGTGGGGCGCCCGCCGGGGCGGGGCGGTGGCGCGGGGCGGCGCCAGTCGACGGCGCGGGGACTTACGGGGAGGGGTGCGGGGCGTTGGCGCGGGGCGGTGTCGGGGTGGGGTGGCTGCGGAGGCCGGGGCGGACGGGGCCGTGAGAAGTGACGGTGTCCCGGGGCGCTGGGCGGTTTCTCGCCGCTGAGCGACTCTTCGTTCCCGTTCCCGTTCCCGTCCCCTCCGCGCTTGCCTCCTCTCCTCCGCCCATCTCCTCTCCGCCGCCTATCTCCCACCCACCCGCCCCCTCCGGGGGCGTCGGCCACACGGTGCTCGGCCTGACACCGGGACCGCTCCCCCGGCCCCGGCAGAGTTGCGCCCACGGGGCTCCGCGAGTCTCGTCCCAAAGCGGGGCTTGGCTTGCCCCGCCCTTCCGGGGCATCAATCTCACAGGGCGCCGCTACCCTGCCCTGGGCAACTTGGCTTCCCCCACCCCTCCGGGACGCCGACCTCACAGGGCACCACCACCCCACCTCGGGTAACTCGATTTGCCCCACCCCACCGGAACGCCAGCCTCACGGGGTGCCGCCACTCGCCTTGGGCAATCTGCCGCCTGGGGCGGCAGGGCGGGCAAGGCGGCCCACGGTGCCGCGCACCCATCACCAAGGGCGCCGACCCCGGCACCGCCCCCGGGCCCGGACGGGCCGAAGTCCCCGGAAGGGGGCGGGCGGCGGGAGATGACCGGGCACCGGCACAGCCAGACACGGGACGGTGCCGGGAACCACTCCCGCAGACGCCCACCCCGGCAACGGCCGGAACCCAAGCACCGATCCGCCTCGGCAAACCGCCACCCCGGACCCCGGACAGGCCGAAGCCCCTGGAGAGGGCGGGCGGCGGGAGAAGGGCGGGGACCGGCACAGCCGGACACGGGACGGTGCCGCGGATCAGTGCCACAGGCGCCCACGCCGGCAACGGCCCGAGCCCACGCACCGCCCCGCCTCGGCAATGGCCCGAGCCCACGCACCGCCCCGCCCCGGCAAACCGCCACCCCAGGCCCCCGCGGGCAGGTGGGGCGGTGCCGCGTGCCGGTGCCGCAGGCGTCCACCCCGGCCCGCCCGAACCCCGGCGCAGCCGGACCAGGGGGGCGGTGCCGCGGACCAGTGACGTAGGCGTCCACCCCGACCCGCCCGAACCCCCGGCGCAGCCCACCCCTGTCGGCGCCGTGTCGGCAGCGGCCGCCCGTTGTCGGTTCCGTGTCGGTGGGTTGTCGGTGGGGGCTGGCACCTTGAGGGCATGACGCGAATCGACAAGAACTCCGTGAGCGACCGACCGGTCGCCGTATCCGTGAGGGGACTGGTCAAGCACTACGGCGCGACCAAGGCCCTGGACGGCGTGGACCTGGACGTGCACGAGGGCACCGTCATGGGCGTCCTCGGTCCGAACGGCGCCGGCAAGACCACCCTCGTCCGCTGCCTGTCCACCCTCATCACCCCCGACGCCGGCACGGCGATCGTGGCGGGCTACGACGCGGTGCGCCAGCCCCGCCAGCTGCGCCGCGTGATCGGCCTCACCGGCCAGTACGCCTCGGTCGACGAGAAGATCTCCGGCCGCGAGAACCTGTACATGATCGGGCGGCTGCTCGACCTGTCCAGGAAGGACGCCAAGGCCCGCGCCGACGCCCTGCTGGAGCGCTTCTCGCTCACGGACGCCGCCGGCCGCCCCGCGAAGACGTACTCCGGCGGTATGCGCCGCCGCCTCGACCTCGCGGCGTCGATGATCGGCCGCCCGCACGTCCTCTACCTGGACGAGCCGACGACCGGCCTCGACCCCCGTACCCGTAACGAGGTGTGGGACGAGGTGCAGAGCATGGTGCGCGACGGCGTCACCGTCCTGCTCACCACCCAGTACATGGAGGAGGCCGAGCAACTGGCCTCCGAGCTCACCGTCGTCGACCACGGCAAGGTCATCGCGCGTGGCGGCATCGAGGAGCTCAAGGCGAAGGTCGGCGGCCGCACCCTGCGGATCCGCCCGGCCGACGAGCTGGAGCTGCGCCCACTGGCGCACGCGATAGACGACATGGGGCTCACGGGCCTCGCCACCACCACCGTGGACACCCGGTCCGGGTCCGTCCTGGTCCCCGTACTCAGTGACGAGCAGCTCACCGCCGTGGTGGGCGCGGTCACCGCGCGGGGCATCACGATCGGCTCCATCACCACCGAACTGCCCAGCCTGGACGAGGTGTTCCTCTCCATCACCGGCCACAAGGCCTCCGCCCCGCAGGACGCCAGGCCCGAACTCGAGGAGGCCGCCGTATGAGTGCCACCACCCTCAGCCCCACTGCGGCCCCCACGATCACCGTCGAGGCCGACCCCAAGATCGGCCTGAGCGGCCATCTGCGTCACACGGGCGCGCTGATCCGCCGCAACCTGCTGTGGATCCGCAACGACCCGGAGTCGATGTTCGACGCGGTCCTCATGCCGATCATCTTCACGCTCCTGTTCGTGTACGTCTTCGGCGGCTCGATCGGCTCCGCGATGGGCGGCGGCCAGGAAGCGTACGTCCAGTACGTGATCCCCGGCATGGTCGCGATGATGAGCATGAACATCGCGCAGGGCGTCGGCACCGGCTTCAACGAGGACTTCCAGAAGGGCATCATGGACCGCTTCCGGTCCCTGCCCATCGGCCGCGGCTCGGTGCTCATGGCCAAGGTGGTCGTCGAGATGCTGCGCCTCCTCGTCGCCACCACGGTCCTGATGATCGTCGCGCTGCTCGTCGGCTTCGACATCACCAGCTGGGCCGGTCTGCTCGGCGCCATCGGCCTGACCGCGCTGTTCGGCTCCGCCCTCATGTGGATCTTCCTGACGCTCGGCGTGACCATGAAGAGCGCGCAGGCCGTGCAGGCCATGGGCTTCCTGGTGATGATGCCGCTGCAGTTCGGCTCGTCGATCTTCGCGCCGACCGAGTCGATGCCGGGCTGGCTGCAGGCCTTCACCGACTGGAACCCGATCTCGTCCCTCGCTGACGCCTGCCGCGGAATGATGGTCGGCGGCCCGGTCACGCACGACCTGTGGGTGACCCTCGGGTGGACGGCAGTGATCACGGCCGTCATGGCCCCGATCGCGATCCGTAAGTTCACCACCAAGAGCTGACCCTGCGCGGAACGGGTCCGGGCGACCGGGTCGATTCGCGTCGGTCGTCAGTCGTCCAACAGGGCGGTGGCCTCCTCCAGGGAGAGGCCGCCGCCCTCTGCGTGTGCCCGTTCGTACGTCGCCTCGTCGAGCAGCGCGCGGACCGCCGCCTCGGCGTCCGTGCGCCAATTGCGTTCCAGGAGCGCCGGTCTGTGCCCCTCGGGCGTCGCCGCGTCGGCCGCGCCCATGAGCCGTGCGGCGGCCACCGCGTCGCCCTCCCCGCCCCGCTGGGCGACGGCCCGGGCCGCCGTGCACAGATGGATCCCCACCAGCTGCGGCATGACGAGCGCGGACAGTGGATTGCCCGCGATGTCGAGGCAGCGCCGCAGATGCGCGAGGGCGTCCTCGGTGTGCCCGTCGACGACGTCGATCATCGCCTCCATGCCGACGGTCATGCCGTGGAAGAACCCGATCTGCGCCACCTTGAACTCGCCGCGCAGCAGCGCGAGTTGCTCACGGGCCTCGCCGGTGCGGCCGGTGTACGCGAGGTGGGAGACGAGGAAGAGGCGGGCGGCGGGCCGGGACTCGTTGGTGTGCCGGCGACCGTCCGCGAGCGACTCCCACAGCAGCGCCTCGCCCTCCTCGACGTCCCCCTGCTCGATGCGCGCCTGGCCGAGCCTGACCTGAAGGATCGCGGCCTGCGAGTGGGCGCCCATGCTCTGCGCGACCTCACGGGCGCGCGTGTAGTCGGCGGCGGCGCCCTCGAAGTCGCCGAGCTTCTCGCGCGCCTCGCCGCGCGCGGACAGCGCCTCGGCCGTCCCCCACTCGTCGCCGAGCCGGCTGAACAGCTCCAGCGACTCGTCGGCGTACGCGAGCCCTTCCTCGGCCCAGTCGCTGCGGTTGGCGAAGATGTTGGCCCGCATCTGGAGGACGAGCGCCAGCTCCCAGTCGTAGCCGAGTTCGCGGCAGGTCCGCGTGGACACGGCGGCGAGTTCCTGGAGGCGGTCCATGTCGCCGGTCATCAGAACGGCGAAGTACCAGATGTTGCCCGGCGGGCGGCAGGCCTGCGGGAGGTCGGGGCGGTAGGTGTCGATGACGGCACGGAGCCGGGTCTGGCCCTCCTCCGACTGCCAGTGGTCCATCTCCATGTCCATGTAGCCGAGCCGGCACAGGTGGACCTGGCGGCGCGCCTCTTCGAAGAGCTCGCCGGTCAGCGGGGGCGGGATGTCGGTGCAGCGCTGGTGCAGCGGCGGGGCGGGGCGCACGGGCCCGGCGAACGGGTCGGGGCCGAGCGCCGCGGCCTCCCCCGTCCACGTACGGGCGTCGACGCGCAGGTCCCGCATCTGCCAGAACCAGGCCAGCGACAGGACGAGGCTGAACGCCTCCTGCTCGTCA
This sequence comes from Streptomyces sp. UC4497, assembly GCF_054871485.1. Classification (NCBI taxonomy): domain Bacteria; kingdom Bacillati; phylum Actinomycetota; class Actinomycetes; order Kitasatosporales; family Streptomycetaceae; genus Streptomyces; species Streptomyces sp. UC4497. Next base: position 57,891 of record NZ_JBTYHB010000045.1, read on the forward strand.
CCGGCCGCGACCGCGTGCCGCAGGGCCGTGCGCAGATTCTCGTAGTCACGCTCGATGCGGGCGATGGCGGCGCGCTGGCCGCCGCCGCGGAGCAACGGGTCGGTGGTGCGGGCGAGTTCGCGGTAGTACGTGAGGTGGGCGCGCTCGGCGGCGGCGCGCTCCCCGGACTCGTCGAGGCGGTCGTCCGCGTACTCGGAGACGGTTTCGAGGAGGCGGTAGCGCATGTCGCCGCTGTCCTCCTCGGGGGTGGCGACCACGAGCGACTTGTCGACGAGGGAGGCCAGGGTGTCGAGCGCGTCCGGGCCGCAGACCGCCTCGGCGGCGGGCAGGTCGCAGCCGCCGCTGAACACGGAGAGGCGGGCGAGGGTGGCGCGCTCCGGCTCGTCGAGCAGCTCCCACGACCAGTCGACGACCGCGCGCAGGGTCTGCTGGCGGGGCAGGGCCGTGCGGGCGCCCGAGGTCAGCAGCCGGAAGCGGTCGTCGAGACGGTCGGCGATCTGGCGGGGCGTGAGCATGCGCAGGCGCGCCGCGGCGAGTTCGATGGCGAGCGGGAGGCCGTCGAGGCGGCGGCAGATCTCGCCCACCGCGTCCGGGGCCTCGTCCACGGTGAAGCCGGGGCGCACGGCGGCGGCGCGCTCGCCGAACAGCCGCAGCGCGTACGGCTCCGGGAGCGGTTCCACCGGGTACAGCAACTCGCCCGGTACGCCGAGGGGTTCGCGGCTCGTCGCCAGGATCGTGACGCCGGGGCAGTGGGCGAGGAGGTCGTCGGCGAGGGCGGCGGCCGCGTCGATGACGTGCTCGCAGTTGTCGAGGATCAGCAGGAGCCGGCGGTCCTCGCAGTGCTCCACGAGCCGTACGAGGGGGTCGTCGCCCTGCCGCTCGCCGGCGACGCGAAGCTCTTCGGCGCCGGCGCCGCGCAGCACGGTCTCGCGGGCCCCGAGCGCACTGACGACCGCCTCCGGCACGGCGGCCGGATCGCTGACCGGCGCCAGCTCCGCGAGCCACACCCCGTCCGGAACGGTCCCGAGCCCCTCGGCGACCTCCTGCGAAAGCCGCGTCTTCCCGGCCCCACCGGGCCCGAGCAACGTGACCAGCCTTACGCGTCCCAGATCGGCCCGAATGGCATCGATGTCGCCCACCCGCCCGACGAAGGAGGTGAGCCGGGCGCGAAGGTTACCCGGGGCGGGCGCCGTAGCGGGTGCGGCCTGCACCGGGGGCCGCCTTGCCCACCCTGCCGCCCCAGGCGGCAGATTGCCCAAGTCGGCGGCACCATCAAGCCCCTGCGGCCCATCAAGCCCCTGCGGCGATTGAGCAGCAGGGTCCGGGGCGGAGCCCCGTGGCGTTGGAGCGGTCGGCGCCAACAACTCCTCGTGCAACGCCCGGAGTTCCGGCCCGGGGTCGGCCCCCAGCACATCCGCCAACCCCCGCCGCACCCCCTCATAAGCGGCCAGCGCCTCCGCCGCCCTCCCCGCGGAGCGCAACGCCCGCAACCGCAGCACCTGCAACGGCTCGTCCAACGGATACGCATCGCAGAGCGAGGTCAATTCCGGCAGCACCTCGTCCGCCCGGCCGAGGGCCAGGTACGCGGCGAGCCGGGTGCGCCGGGCATCGAGGTGCCGGGTGTCCCAACGCGTGACCTCGGTCGACCGGTCCGGAAGATCGGCGAGCGCCGGCCCCCGCCACAACGCGAGCGCGTCGTCGAGAAGGTCGAGCGCCTTGGCCGGGTCACCGTCCGCGAAGGCCCGCACCCCGTCCCCGGTCAGCCGCTCGAAGCGGAACAGATCGACGTCGTCCGCGGCGGCGACGAGCCGGTAGCCGCCCTCGGACGAGGTGATCGCCCCGGCCCCCAGGGCCCTGCGCAGCCGCCCGACCAGCGCCTGAAGCGCGCCCGCCGCATCCGCTGGCGGCTCCTCGCCCCACACCTCGTCGACGAGGAACGCGACGGGTACGGCGCGGCCGGGCCGCAGCGCGAGCACCGTGAGCAGGGCACGCAGCCGCGCCCCGCCGACCGGGACGGCCGTGCCGTCGTCGCGGAGTGCCTGGGTGGTGCCGAGGATGCGGTAGCGCACGGCCCTATTCTCCCTGTCCCGGCAGTGAGCCACGTCCCAGTCCCCCAGTTCCTTTTCCCGCCCCGATCGAGTGAACGGTTATGTAACGCTCAGTTCGTAAGACACAGGGGCGCCAGCATCGTGGCATGGGTGACACCGAGCGAGCTCTGATCGTCGTACGCCTCACCAACGAAACCGAGGCGACCACCAGCCCTGAGCGTCAGCACAAGGAATGCGCCGCGTACTGCGCCGAACGCGGGTGGGACGTTGTCGGCACGGCACGGGACTTCGAATCCGCTACCCGCTCCACCCCTTGGGAGAGACCGGAACTGGGCGGCCTGGCTCCGTGACCGCGCCCCCGAGTTCGACGTCATCGTGGTCTGGCGACTCGACCGACTCGTGCGCAAGGTCAGTGACCTGGACCGCCTCATCCACTGGGCAGACGGACACGGCGGCAAGGCGATCGTGTCCGTCACCGAGCCGTTCGACCTGACCGCACCCGCAGGGCGCGCGATGGCCGCCATGATCGCCTCGTTCGCGCGCATGGAGTCACGTGCCGCATCGGACCGTGTGACCTCCATGCGTCACCATCTGCTGCCGACTCCACGCTGGGGCGGAGGCAGTCCGCCGTACGGATACCGGACGCACGGAACAGCTGACGGGAGGTACCTGGAGATCCATCCGGATACTGCCCCACTCGTTCACGAAGCGGCCCGGCGCGTGATCAGCGGCGAGGCCGTCAACGCGATCTGCAGAGACTTCGAGGCTCGCGGCCTCCCCTCGCCATCCGACTCCTATCAGAGGCGCAAGGCCGAGCGTGATTTCGTGTGGCACCCCGTCACCCTGAAGAGAATCCTCTCGTCGCCCACCTTGCTCGGCTTCAAAACTCGGAACGAGGCCGTGCCCGGCAAGAAGTACCGACGCCGGGTGCCGGTCGTGGACCAGCACGGGGACCGCGTCCGCATCGCTGACCCCCTGCTGACCACTGCTGAATGGGAAGACCTGCAAAAGGCTCTGGACGCGGCCTCCACCTCGTCTCCCAAACCGGAATCGCCCAGAACGCCTCTCCTCGGCGTCATCAAGTGCGGCGGCTGCGGGAAGAACCTTCAGATCCATACGACACAGAAGAAGCGCAAGGACGGCTCAGTACGTGCCACCAGCAAGATCCGCTGCCTCTCCCGTCCTGGCGCCCCGGCATGCCGGGGCTACGTCTTCTCCCCACAGGACGAACTCGTCGCGCCGGTCCTCGCCGAGGTGTATTCCGTGCTGGGGGAACACCCGGTGACCCATCGGCTCTATGCGGTGGATGGCCCGTCGGATCACTGGGGCTATCAGGAGACAGGAGGCACCTTCCGCGAACGCTGGGACGCTCTGGGGATTCCCGCCGTCACGGCGGACCTTCTGCGTGCGGGAGTCACCATCGACTGCCATCCACCGGAGAAAGGCGGGCACGTTCTCCGCGTTTCGGGCACCGTGCGCCAACGTCTCGCCCTGGTCGATGAATCGCCGCATTAGGCTCACCACATGAGTGCCGACACCATCTCGAAGCAACGTCGCGTCAGCCCGGTCTTCCTGGGAATTGTCGCGATCATGGCCGTCAGTGGCTGGGCGGTGTGGACCGACTTCGCTTCGCAACCGGGCTTCGCCGTGTTCCTGTTCGTGACGTCGGCGTGGGTCGTCTCCCTGTGTCTGCACGAGTACGCGCACGCGCGCACGGCCCTGCACAGTGGTGACATCTCGATCGGGGCCAAGGGGTACCTGACGCTCAACCCCCTCGTTTATTCACACGCCCTGCTCAGCATCGTGCTCCCGGTCATCTTCGTGATCATGGGCGGGATCGGTCTGCCCGGTGGCGCCGTGTTCATCGAGCGGGGGCGGATCCGGGGGCGCTGGCGGCACAGCCTGATCTCGGCGGCGGGGCCGCTGACGAACGTGCTGTTCGCGATCGTGTGCACGGCGCCGTTCTGGCTGGACGCGCTGGACGGGGTGCCGGACACCTTCCGTTACGCGCTCGGGTTCCTCGCCCTGCTCCAGGTGACCGCGGCGATCCTGAACTTCCTTCCCGTACCGGGGCTTGACGGGTACGGGGTGATCGAGCCGTGGCTGTCGCAGAAGATCCGGCGGCAGGTGAAGCCGTTCGCGCCGTTCGGTCTGCTCGCCGTGTTCGCCGTGCTGTGGATCCCGGAGATCAACCAGTGGTTCTTCGACGCGGTCGACTGGGTCCTTGCCGCGCTCGGCGTGCACGAGTGGGACACGTACTGGGGGCTGCAGTTCTACCGGTTCTGGCAGGGCACCCCGGAGATCCCGACGTTCACGCAGTAGGCGCGGCCTGGGCCTTCGTGGCCTGCTTCTCGGCCTTCGCCTTGCGCAGGTAGAACCACGTCATGTTCGACGTGACGCCCGCGATCAGCACCCACACGATCCCGAGGAAGCTGCCCTCGACGAAGGAGACCACGGCCGCCACGACGGCCAGGGCACAGACGACCAGGGAGAACAGTGCGATGCGGGGCATGGGGGTCGGCTCCAGACGGCGGCGCGGCGTGTAGTACGCCGACCAGTGTCCCCCATGCCCCGTGAGCGCCGGAAGGCACCCCGTACGTGCCTATACGTCGGTTACGCGCAGCCCCGCGTGCGCCTTGTAGCGGCGGTTCACCGAGATGAGGTTCGCGACCAGGGACTCGACCTGGTGGGCGTTCCTGAGGCGGCCCGAGAAGATGCCGCGCATACCGGGGACGCGGCCGGCGAGCGCCTGGACCGTCTCCACGTCGGCGCGCTCCTCACCGAGCACCATCACGTCGGTGTCGATCTCGTCGACCTCCGGGTCGATGAGCAGCACGGCCGACAAGTGGTGGAAGGCGGCGGTGACCCGCGAGTCCGGGAGCAGCGCCGCGGCCTGTTCCGCCGCGCTCCCCTCCTCCGGCTTGAGGGCGTACGCGCCCTTCTTGTCGAAGCCGAGCGGGTTGACGCAGTCGACGACGAGCTTGCCCGCGAGGTCCTCGCGCAGGGCTTCGAGGGTGGCGCCGTGGCCGTCCCACGGCACGGCGACGATCACGATGTCGCTGCGGCGGGCGCACTCGGCGTTGTCGGCACCCTCGATGCCGAGGCCGAGTTCGTCGGCGGCGGACTGCGCGCGCTCGGCGGCGCGGGAGCCGAGGATCACCTTCTGGCCCGCACGGGCGAAGCGGTAGGCGAGGCCCTTGCCCTGAGGTCCGGTCCCGCCGAGGACGCCGACGACGAGTCCGGAGACGTCGGGGAGGTCCCAGGGGTCCTTGGCCGGGGCCTTCTGGCCGCTCGGGCTGCTTTCGGTAGAGGTCATGCAGCGACCCTACTCAAGGGTATGTGTCCCGTACGGGCGGACTTCCCTCGAACGGGGCGAACCAGCTGACCACTTGAGGCACCATGCGACCCCATGGACGCCGTACGAGTAGCACTGCTGCGCGAGGTACTCGCCGGAACCGAGTGGCCCTCCGCCACCCGCCGCTTCGCCGGGGCGCTGCGCTCCTCGGTCGCGGCGCACGGTGGCGGGCTCCTCCTCGTGGGCTCCCCGACGTACGAGCCCTGGCATCTGGCGGCCCATCTGGTCGACGAGGCGGCCTGGTCCGGGACGCCCGAGCTGGCCCCCACGCTCGTACGGCACGCGGCGCGCCCGGACGACCCCGCGCACCTGGCCGTCGGCCTCGGCCGGCTGGAGGCGGCGCGGCGCGGCGAGACGCTCCTCGTGGTCACGCCGACCGAGCCGGGCGCTCCGCTGTTGGAGCGGGTGCACGACGCGCGCCGCGCGGGGGCGACGGTCCTGGCGCTCGACGCGGAGGCCGCCGGCGGTGGGGAGCTGCACGCCATGGCCCATGACGGGCTGAGCGTGCCCGGCGACACCGACCTCGATCTCGACACGGTGCAGCATCTGGTCAGTGCGGCGGCCGGCGAGAACGCGGTGGCCGCTCCGCGGGGGCGGCGGGGGTTTCGGGATCGGTTGTCGCGGCTCGCGGATCACTTGACGGCCCCGCCGCCGGCCCGGTGGTGAGGTGTCGCCCACCCGCGCGGGGCTCCGCCCCGGCCCCCGCGCCTCAATCGCCGGCGGGGCTTTAAATACTCAACCGCCGCAGCGGCCCCGAAAGCTCACTGCCCCGGCGGGTCCGTGTCCTCCGGCTTGTCGTGCCAGCGGGGGTCGGATTCCCACTCCAGGTTTCGTTCCCTCGCGGTGTCCATCGCGTGTTGGGCCTCCTCGCGGGAGGCGTAGGGGCCGAAACGGTCCTTGTTGGGGCACTCGGGCCCCTCCTCGACCTTCTTGTGCTCCAGGCAGTAGTACCACTCGCCCGGCTTTCCGACGGTTCGCTTCTTGAACAGCGCCACGGCGGCTCCTCTCGTCCCCGCCATGCTCCCCCACGCGCGCTCGTTACACTCGCTGGCATGTCTGGTCAGTCGGGGGCGTCGTCCGCCCTGCTCGTTCCGGGAGAGATCTCCCCCACCCGCTCCGTGCCCGGGAACATCCGGCGCCCCGAGTACGTCGGCAAGCCCGCGCCGACCCCGTACACGGGCCCCGAGGTGCAGACCCCGGAGACCGTCGAGGCGATGCGGATCGCCGGGCGGATCGCGGCGCGTGCCATGGCGGAGGCGGCGAAGGCGATCGCTCCGGGGGTCACCACGGACGAGTTGGACCGGATCGCACACGAGTACATGTGCGACCACGGCGCGTACCCGTCCACGCTCGGTTACCGCGGCTTCCAGAAGTCGCTGTGCACGAGCGTCAACGAGGTCATCTGCCACGGCATCCCGGACTCGACCGTCCTCAAGGACGGCGACATCATCAACCTCGACGTCACCGCGTACATCGGCGGCGTGCACGGCGACAACAACGCCACGTACCTGGTGGGCGACGTCGACGAGGAGTCGAGGCTGCTCGTCGAGCGGACCCGTGAGTCGCTCGACCGCGCCATCAAGGCCGTGAAGCCGGGCCGCCAGATCAACATCATCGGCCGGGTCATCGAGTCGTACGCGAAGAGGTTCGGGTACGGCGTCGTGCGCGACTTCACCGGGCACGGCATCAACTCGTCGTTCCACAGCGGCCTGATCATTCCGCATTACGACTCCCCGCAGGCCACGACCGTGATCCAGCCCGGCATGACGTTCACGATCGAGCCGATGCTCACGCTCGGCACGTACGAGTACGACATGTGGGAGGACGGCTGGACGGTCGTCACGAAGGACCGCAAGCGGACCGCCCAGTTCGAGCACACCCTCGTCGTCACGGAGACCGGCACGGAGATCCTCACGCTGCCGTAGGCGACGCCGCTCCCGCGCATCGAGCCCGCCCCTTTGTGGGGCGGGCTCTGCTGTTTACGTTCCCTTGATCGGAGAACCGGGTAGGTTTTTACCGACAGCGTGTCGGGAAGGCTGTAATCTTAGGCAAGCCTAACCTAATTAATACTCATCGGCGGAGGCTCCCATGGACACCCCGTTCTCCACTCTGATCCGCACCGCTTCGCACGAGCAGCACACGGAAGCGGAGACGTCGACGTTCATGGGTGATCTGCTCGGCGGGCGGCTCGGTGTGGACGCGTACGCGCGGTACACGGAGCAACTGTGGTTCGTTTACCGGGCGCTTGAGGACGGCGCCAAGCACCTTGCCGACGATCCGGTGGCCGGGCCCTTCATTCAGCCGGAGCTGCTGCGCGTGCCCGAGCTGGAGCGCGACCTCGCGCATCTGCGGGGTCCCGACTGGCGGGAGACCGTCTCCGCGCTGCCGCAGACGCGGGCGTACGCGGAGCGGGTCGCGGAGTGTGCGGCGTCCTGGCCGGGTGGATATGTGGCGCACCACTACACGCGCTACCTGGGCGACCTCTCGGGTGGACAGATCATTCGCGACAAGGCGGAGAAGACGTGGGGGTTCGCGCGCAAGGGGGACGGTGTGCGGTTCTACGTTTTCGAGGGGGTCTCGAACCCGGCGGCGTTCAAGCGGCGCTACCGGGAGCTGCTTGATGCGATCGGCGTGGATGAGTTGGAGAAGCAGCGGGTTGTGGCCGAGTGCAAGGCGGCGTTCGCCTTGAATACGGGAGTGTTTCGCGGGTTGGGCGAGGAGTTTCGGTCGGCCGCGTGATCGTTTCGCGGCACCGGCGTTACGGCCTCGGGGCTCTGCCCCGGACCCCGCGCCTCAATCGCCGGCGGGGCTGGAATTGCTCACCCGCCGCCGACCCATCAAGCTAGCCGGACCCGGCCTCCCACCTCCACCGAACCGCCCGGCTGGGGGGCCGTCAGGATTTGGGAGCCGCGACCCTGGCGGATGTTGAGGGCGCGGTCGAGTCGGCCGGTGAGTGCCAGCGCCGCCGCTCCCGTCGCCTCGTCCTCCACGATGCCGTCGCCGCGGCCGGGGAAGCCGCGGGCCCTGACCCGGCCCGCCGCCTCGTCCTCCCAGGCCCACGCGTAGATCCACTCCCCCTCCGGAGGAACCGGCAGCGCGTCCACCTCGGCGACGGAGTCGTACTGGCGCAACGTGCGGCCGGTCACCCACTCCGCACGCGCCTCGACCCAGCTGAACTCGCCGTCCTGGCGCGCCCCGACGACGCCCGCGGGCACGACGAGTTCCGGCACGTCGAGCAGCCAGGCCGTGCCGACGCAGGGGTGCCCGGCGAACGGCAGGCGCGCGGTCGGCGTGTAGATGTCGATGACGCCGCGCTCGGGATCGTCGACGAAGACCGTCTCACTGAAGCCAAGCTTGGTCGCGAACGCCTGCCTTTCGTCCCGGTCGGTCAGGCGGGAGCCGTCACGGACGACGCCCAGCGCGTTGCCCTCCCCGCCGTCGGGGGCGCAGAAGACGCGCACCACGTCGTACTCGATGCCGTACTCGTTCATGCCGGAAGTCAACCACGCGACATTCGGCGCTTGACCGGCCCTTGACCCTTCCCTGACTTGCCCATGGGCGGCACTGAGGTAAGCCTCATATAAGTTAGGTCCGCCTTAGTTGCCCCCTGTTCCTGTGCACCCCCTGTACTGCTGCTGTACGTCTTGGAGCCCGCATGCGCGCCGCCCGACTCACCGCTTCCACCGCCGTCGCCGCGGTCGCCGTCCTGACGGCCGTCACCGGCTGCACCCAGAAAAGCGACGCCAAGAGCGCCGGTTCCGGGGCGATCAAGGTGACCGCCGACGACGACAGCTGCAAGGTCTCCAAGAAGGAGTTCCCGGCGGGGCACGTGGAGTTGGCGGTCGAGAACAAGGGGTCCCGGGTCACCGAGGTCGAGATCCTCTTCCCGGACGACCGGATCGTCTCCGAGCGCGAGAACATCGGTCCCGGCACCAGGCACAGCCTCACCGCCGAGGTGAAGAGCGGCGACTACCGCATCGCCTGCATCCCCGGCATGAAGGGCAAGGGCCACCGCCAGGACGTCCAGGTGACCGGCGGGAAGAGCACCGCGAAGCGGGACCCGCGGCTCGACGACGCCGTCGCCGCCTACCGCCAGTACACCCAGGCGCAGGCCGACGAGACGCTGCCGAAGGTGAAGACGTTCACCGACGCCGTCCGCGACGGCGACCTGGCGGCCGCCAAGAAGGCGTATGCCCCCTCCCGTATCGGCTGGGAGCGCACCGAGCCGGTCGCCGAGTCCTTCGGTGACATCGACCCGAAGGTCGACGTGCGGGCCGACGGCCTCGAAGAGGGCCAGAAGTGGACCGGCTGGCACCGCCTGGAGAAGGCGCTGTGGAAGGACAAGGAGATCGGCAAGGAGGAGAAGGCGCTGGCCGACCGGCTCGACAAGGACCTCGAGGACTGGCAGCAGCGCGTCGGCAAGGCGGAGATCACCCCCACCTCCATGGCCAACGGTGCCAAGGAGCTGCTCGACGAGGTCGCCACTGGGAAGGTCACCGGCGAGGAGGAGCGCTACTCGCACACCGACCTCGTCGACTTCAAGGCCAACGTCGAGGGCGCCGAGAAGGCGTACGAGCTGCTCAAGCCGGTCGCGTCGAAGAACGACGCCGCGCTGACCAAGGAGCTGGACAAGCAGTTCGCCGCGCTGGACACGCTGCTCGACAAGTACCGCGAGGACAAGAGCAGTTACGAGTTCACGTCCTACGACAAGGTCGGCAAGGCGGAGCAGAAGGAGCTGTCGGACGCGGTCAACGCGCTGGCGGAGCCGCTGTCGCAGCTGGCCGCCGCGGTCGTCAAGTAGCCATCGCCAAGTAGCCGAGTACATGCACACGCACCACGAGGAGAGGGCCGCCATGGCGGACGACGAGACCTCCAACTCCCCTTCCCCGTCCCGGCGTTCCCTGCTCACCGTCGGCGGCGCCGGGCTCGCGCTCGGCGCCGCGGCCGCGGGCGGCGCCGTCGCCCTGGCCCGGTCCGACGACGGCTCGGACATGCAGCCCGCCGGCGAGGCGGGCGGCGCGGTGCCGTTCCACGGCGCGCACCAGGCCGGGATCGCCACGCCGGTGCAGGACCGGCTGCACTTCGCGGCGTTCGACGTGAAGACGGCCGACCGCGAGGAGTTCGTGCAGCTCCTGAAGGACTGGACGAAGGCCGCGGCGCGGATGACCGAGGGGCGCACCGTCGGCGAGGGCGCGTACGGCGGGCTCGTCGAGGCGCCGCCGGACGACACCGGCGAGGCGCTGGGACTGCAGCCGTCCCGGCTCACGCTGACGATCGGCTTCGGCCCCTCCCTCTTCGAGAAGCACGGGAAGGCCCTCGGCATCGCCGACAGTCGCCCGGAGGCGCTCGTCGACCTGCCGAAGTTCCCCGGCGAGAACCTGGAGAGGACCCGCAGCGGCGGCGATCTGTGCGTCCAGGCCTGCGCCGACGACCCGCAGGTCGCCGTGCACGCCATCCGCAACCTCGCCCGGATCGGCATGGGCAAGGTCGCCATCCGCTGGTCGCAGCTCGGCTTCGGCAAGACGTCGTCGACGACGCCGGACGCGCAGACGCCCCGTAACCTGCTGGGCTTCAAGGACGGCACCCGCAATATCGCGGGCACCGAGAAGGACCGCCTCGCCAAGCACGTGTGGGTGGACTCCCCGGGCGACGGTGCCGAGTGGATGAAGGGCGGCTCGTATCTGGTCGCCCGCCGGATCCGGATGAACGTCGAGACCTGGGACCGTACGTCGCTGCAGGAGCAGGAGGACGTGTTCGGCCGGGACAAGGGCGAGGGCGCTCCGGTCGGCAAGGCGAAGGAGCGCGACGAGCCGTTCCTCAAGGCGATGAAGCCGGACGCGCACGTGCGGCTCGCGCACCCCGACACCAACCACGGGGCGACGCTGCTGCGCCGCGGCTACTCGTTCACCGACGGCACGGACGGCCTCGGCCGGCTCGACGCGGGCCTGTTCTTCCTCGCGTACCAGAAGGACATGCGCAAGGGGTTCATCCCGGTGCAGCGCAGCCTCGCGACCGACGCGCTCAACGAGTACATCCAGCACGTCGGTTCGGCGGTGTTCGCGGTGCCGCCGGGAGTGCGGGACGGCAGTGACTGGTGGGGCCGCGGCCTCTTCGAGCAGCAGCAGAAGCAGAAGGGGGCCTGAGACGCGATGTTCGCGAACTACCTGATCGGACTGCGCGAGGGGCTCGAAGCCAGCCTCATCGTGTGCATCCTCGTCGCGTACCTGGTGAAGACGGAGCGCAGGGACGCCCTGAAGCCGGTGTGGGCCGGCATCGGCGTCGCCGTCCTCGTGTCGCTCGCCTTCGGCGCGGGCCTGGAGTTCGGCTCGCAGGAGCTGACGTTCCAGGCGCAGGAGGCGCTCGGCGGTTCGCTGTCGATCATCGCCGTGGGCCTGGTGACGTGGATGGTGTTCTGGATGCGGCGCACGGCCCGGCACCTGAAGACGGAACTGCACGGGAAGCTCGACAGCGCCCTGCAGATGGGCACGGTGGCGCTGGTCGTCACGGCGTTCCTCGCGGTGGGCCGTGAGGGCCTGGAGACGTCGCTCTTCGTGTGGACGGCGGTGCACGCCACCAGCAACGGCACGACGGACCCGGTGATCGGCGCGCTGCTCGGGATCGCCACGGCCATCGTGCTCGGCTGGCTGTTCTACCGGGGCGCGCTCCGTATCAACCTGGGGAAGTTCTTCACGTGGACCGGCGGCATGCTGGTCGTCGTGGCGGCGGGCGTCCTCGCGTACGGCTTCCACGATCTCCAGGAGGCCGGATTCATCGGCGGCCTCAACAACCTGGCGTTCGACATCAGTTCCACGATCGCGCCCGACGGCTGGCTCGGCACGCTCCTGAAGGGCGTCTTCAACTTCCAGCCCGACCCGACGGTTCTGCAGGTAACCGTCTGGTTCGTCTACCTTGTCCCCACTCTCGCCCTGTTCTTCGCGCCGCCCGGACTGTTTTCCCGCAGGGTCGCGGCAGTGCGGGCCTCCTCTTCCCGGTAGGGTTCGGGCCCGTGGCAGGGGCTGGGAGCGGAAGGTGAATCGAACGTCATGAGCGAGGCCAGGAACAGGATCGGCCGACCGGTCGCGGCGGCTGCGGCCGCGGTCGTGCTGTCCCTCACCGCCAGCGGCTGTGTGACCGTGCACGGCGAGCTGGAGATCGTCCCGACGACCACGAAGGGGCAGGCGGCACGCGCCGTCGACACGTTCGTGGACGCGTACAACGAGGCGGACAAGACGTACGACGCCGACGCCGACGCGAAGTACGTCACCGGGGCGCTCGGCGCGATCGACGCGGCGAAGCTGAAGGCGGGCCGCGCGCTCAACCCGAACGGCAACCCGAAGCACGCTCCGCTGAAGCTCACCGACACGCAGATCACGGTGCCGAAGAAGGCGGGCTGGCCGCGCTGGTTCGTGACGAACTCGGCCAACAGCCGGGTCCCCGGCTACCGCTGGGTGATGGTCTTCACCCGCAACGCCGAGAACGCGCCGTGGGCGGTCTCGTACCTGTCGCTGCTCCGCAACGGCACGGTCCCAGAGTTCAAGCAGGACAAGGACGGTTGGGGCGAGTCCGTCGACCCCGACGACTCGGGTCTCGCGCAGCGCCCGAAGGACATGGGCAAGAAGTACATCCAGTACCTCAAGAAGGGCGGGGACGACTACGTCCCGGGCCTGCACACCACGCGCTGGCGCCAGACCCGCGACAAGATCGACACGCGCCCCGGCCTCACCACGCAGTTCATCGACGAGACCCTCACCGAGGGCAACTACGCGCCCGTGGCCCTGCGCACCGAGAACGGCGGCGCCCTCGTCTTCTTCACGACCCGCCGCTACGAGAAGCTGACCGCGTTCCCCGGCAGCAACCTCCCCACGATCGGGGAGGACGTGAAGGCGCTGATGAAGGGCGAGCCCAAGCAGTCGGCGATGTACGGCTACGTCTCCGGCCAGGCGGCCATCGACCCGCCGAAGTCCTCGGGGAAGGTGAACGTGGTGTCCCGGGTGGAGGGCATCACGACGGCGGAGGGCAACTAGGCCTCGGCCTACGGCCACGCCGACGTATAGTCCGGCTCCTCCGCCCCCACATACCGCGCGCACGCATCCGTCAGCGATTCCAGCAGCGTCAACGGATCGGGCAGCGGATGCTCAGGACCCCGCACCCAGAACACCTCCCGCTCACCGGGCAGTTTCGCCGGCGGCACGAGGACGTACGACCCACGGCAGTGCCACCGCAGCCCGGGGTGCTCGTCCATGGTCTCGGGGTGGCAGTCCAGCTCGCAGGGCCACCACTCGTCCTCCTCGTCCGGCGTCCCGCGCGTCGCCGTGAAGAAGAGCATGCGGTCACCGCCGGACTCGGCGACGGGCCCGACCTCGATCCCGGCGGCGAGGAGCCGCTCCAGCGCCTCGTGCCCGGCCTCGAGCGGAACGTCGAGGACGTCGTGGACCATGCCCGTGGCGGTGATGAAGTTGGCCTGCGGCTGATGTCTCGCCCAGCGCTCGATCTGTGCGCGGTCCGTCGTGGACTGGGTCTGCCAGGCGAAGGAGACGGGGTGTCTGCCGGGGGTCGGACAGCCGACGCGGTTGCACGAACATCGGTAGTCGGAGGGGTACGCGGCCGGGGCCAGCGGCAGTCCGGCGGCGGCAGCGGCAAAGAGCAGTTCCTCACGGGCCGCATCGGCGGCCGCGGTGTCCTTCGGGCCGCGCGTGCCCCTCAGCCACCGTGAGATCAGGCCGCCCGTCGTGCGCCCCTCCGTACCGCTCCGCCCGCCGAATCGGCGACCCTGCTCCGCGCCCATCAATCCCCTCACCATCGCCGTCGAGCCACTGCTGTCGTGCCGAGTCCGGATGAACCTTGGATCAAAAGTGTCCCACCATCCTGCGCCTCGGGTGGCCACAGTCCATATCCGGGGTGTGTGAGGGTGCTCTCCGGCTAGGGCCTGTCGTTTGGATCAGGCCGGATCAGGGAGCGGGGTCTGGTGCGTGCGATCGCAAGGCGGAGGAGGGGGGGGAGGTGGGGGGG
>NZ_JBTYHB010000046.1:0-68655 GCF_054871485.1 Streptomyces sp. UC4497
GCGGAAGATCACGTTGGCCGCACCCTCCGCGCCCATGACCGCGATCTCGTTGGTCGGCCAGGCATAGGTGAGGTCGGCGCCGATGGACTGCGAGTCCATGACGATGTAGGCGCCGCCGTACGCCTTGCGCAGGATCAGGGAGATCCGGGGCACCGTGGCGTTGCAGTACGCGTAGAGGAGCTTGGCGCCGTGGCGGATGATGCCGCCGTGCTCCTGGTCGACGCCGGGCAGGAAGCCGGGGACGTCGAGCAGCGTCACGATGGGGATATTGAAAGCGTCGCACATCTGGACGAAGCGGGCAGCTTTTTCGCTGGCCTCGATGTCCAGGACGCCCGCGAGCGCCTGCGGCTGGTTGGCGACGATGCCGACGACCTGGCCGTCGAGCCGGGCCAGGGCGCAGATGATGTTGCGCGCCCAGCGCTCGTGGATCTCCAGGTAGTCGCCGTCGTCGACGAGCTCCTCGATCACCTTGGTCATGTCGTACGGGCGGTTGCCGTCGGCCGGGACCAGGTCGAGCAGGACGTCGCCGCGACGGTCCGCCGGGTCGTCGGACTCGACGGTCGGCGGGTTCTCCCGGTTGTTCTGCGGGAGCATCGAGAGCAGGTAGCGGACCTCGGCGAGGCAGGTCTCCTCGTCGTCGTACGCGAAGTGCGAGACGCCGCTCGTCTCCGCGTGCACGTCCGCGCCGCCCAGGCCGTTCTGGGTGATCTCCTCGCCCGTCACCGCCTTGACCACGTCCGGGCCCGTGATGAACATCTGCGAGGTGTCGCGGACCATGAACACGAAGTCCGTCAGGGCGGGCGAGTACGCCGCGCCGCCCGCGCACGGGCCGAGCATCACGCTGATCTGCGGGATGACACCGGACGCCCTCGTGTTGCGCTGGAAAATGCCGCCGTAACCCGCGAGGGCGCTGACGCCCTCCTGGATGCGGGCGCCCGCGCCGTCGTTCAGCGAGACCAGCGGCGCACCGGCCGCGATGGCCACGTCCATGATCTTGTGGATCTTCGTGGCGTGGGCCTCGCCCAGCGCCCCGCCGAAGATCCGGAAGTCGTGCGCGTAGACGAAGACCGTGCGGCCCTCGACCGTGCCCCAACCGGTGATGACACCGTCCGTGTGCGGCTTCTTGGCCTCCAGGCCGAAGCCGGTCGCCCGGTGCCGGCGCAACTGCTCGACCTCGTTGAACGAACCCTCGTCCAGGAGCAGCTCGATACGCTCACGCGCCGTCAGCTTCCCCTTCGCGTGCTGGGCCGCGGTCGCCTTCTCGCTGGGTCCGGCCAGTGCCTGCGCACGGATCGCGTGCAGCTCGGCCACGCGTCCACGGGCGTCGGTGGGCTCGTCCCCAGGGTTCGAGGCGCTGTCGTCCAAAACGGTCATGTAGTGACCTTACGAAGTGCACCCACGAAAACCGTCCGTCGACTCCGAACAGTCTCCGGCCCGTTTTCCTGGTAGCCCTGAACAGAACCTTGCCTCGAGGAGGCCGAAGTGACTGCTCAGCGCGGGTCCGCCTTGTAGACGTCACACAAAGCGGCGCCCTGAGACTCGCCTCACACCGCCGCCGTCACCACTGTGAGCGCGCACCGCGTGCACGCCCGAAAGGGCGACCCGGGCCGTGTCGGGCTGTAATCGAGGAAGCACACATCGTTTGATGTTGAACATTGAACTTCATCGCGCTACAGTCGGAACCAGTTGATAGTTCAACGTTCAACATCAACCGCATCACTCCACGTGGCACCACCCGTGCCGCCCGTCCCCAAGGAGCACGTCATGGGCATCTTCGGCCGCAAGAACGAGTCCGCCACCACCCCCGCCACCGCCGCTGCCGCCGCGCCGGCCAACCCCGACCTCGCCGCCGTCACCGGCGACTACACCGTCGACCCCGCTCACACCACGCTCGGCTTCGTCGCCCGGCACGCCATGGTGACCAACGTGAAGGGCAGCTTCAGCGACTTCACCGGCTCGCTGCACCTGGACGGCTCGGACCCCGCGAAGTCCACGGCCTCCTTCGACGTGCAGATGGCGAGCATCTCGACCGGTAGCGAGGACCGTGACGGCCACCTGAAGAGCGCCGACTTCTTCAAGATCGACGAGTTCCCGACGATGACCTTCCGGTCGACCTCCGCCGAGTCCCTGGGCGGCGACGACTACCGCATCACGGGTGACCTGACGATCCTCGGCACCACCAAGCCGCTCACCATCGACCTGGAGTTCAACGGCGTCGCGAAGGACCCGTTCGGCAACGAGCGCGTCGGCTTCGAGGGCAAGTCCGAGATCCTCCGTTCGGACTGGGGCCTGAGCTGGAACGCCGCGCTCGAGACCGGTGGCGTGCTCATCTCCGACAAGATCAAGCTCAACTTCGACATCTCGGCGATCAAGGAGGCCTGAACCGGCCCACTGCGTCAGCGAGTTCAGGCGGTCACGAATGGCGTGACCGCCAACTCGTGTTTCCCCCCGGGGTGGACATTCAACGGCATCCATCCGCCGAAGTAGGGCATGCTGCGGTCACACGCGCGGCCCCCGGCGGGAGCGCGCGCCTGCTGGACGACCCCCGAGGAGCCCGATGCCGCCACCCGTGCCGTCGACACCCGCCCCCGAGCGGAGCGTCGACGCCGCTGTGGTGCGGCGGGACATCCTCGACGCGGACGCGGGGCCGGACCCGTACGTATTGCGCGACACCCGCGTTCGCGGGGCGCTGGCGCTGGACGGGGCCGAGATCAAGCGGCTCGTACGGTTCGAGGGGTGCCGCTTCGACGAACCGATGACGTTGGAGGCCGCGAGCACGCTCGCGCTCAGTGTCACCGACTGCGAGCTGCCCGGATTTCTGGCGCCGACGGCTCAGATCGGCGGGCGGCTCGACCTGCGTGGGTCGACGATCGGCGGGGGCAGCCCGCACGGCGCCGTGTACCTCGTGCACGCGCGCATCGCGGGCGGGATGCGGCTCGACCGGGCGCACCTGGTGGCACCGGAGGGCATGGCACTGAACGCGGGCGGCCTGGTCATGCAGGGCGGCGTGTTCTGCGAGGAGGGGTTCGTCGCGCACGGCCAAGTGCTGCTGCCGGGCGCCGAGTTGCCCGGCGGACTGTGGATGAGCGGGGCGCGGATCGTGGTCCCGGAGCCGGACCAGGTCGCGTTCAACGGGGACGGTCTTCGGGCGCAGACCGTGCGTCTGCACGAGGGGTTCTGGACAAACGGCCGGGTGCGGTTGCGCGGGGTGCGGGTCGACGACCTGTTGTCGTTCGGCCGCGCCGAACTCGTGGGCGCGGGCTCGTCGTTGATGTGCGTGGGCGCACAGGTGGAGGCGCTCGACCTGCGATTCACGAGGCCACCGGCGGGCGGCGTGAACCTGCGCAACGCGCACGCGGGCCGTATTCAGGACCACCCGACCACCTGGCAGGGCCAGTTGGGCCTGGACGGACTGACGTACGACTGGCTGTCGTCGACGGCCGCCGCGCAGCGTGAGGACAGTACGAACCGGCTGGCGTGGCTGCGCCTCCAACCCGGGTACGCGCCTCAGCCGTACGAGCAACTCGCCGCGCACTACCGGAGGTTGGGCCACGAGGGCGAGGCCCGCCGGGTCCTCCTCGTACGGGAGCGGCGGCGGCGCGCGACGCTCGGCCCGGCCGGGCGGGCCTGGGGGTGGCTGCTGGAGGCCACCGTCGGATACGGCTACCGGCCGTGGATCGCCGGGATCTGGCTCGCCGCGCTCACCCTGCTCGGCGCCGCCGTCTTCGACGCGCACACCCCCGTACCGAACAAGAAGGGCGAGGGCCCGCCGTTCAACGCGGCCGCGTACGCCCTGGATCTGATGGTGCCGATCGGCGGGCTCGGTCAGCGCGGCGGCTGGCACTGGGACGAGGCGGGCGTGCAGGGCCTCGCGTACGGGCTCATCGCGGTCGGCTGGATCCTGACGACGACGGTGGTGGCGGGGGTGACGCGGACGCTGAGCCGGGGGTGAGGACGCCCGCATGTCACAGACACGGCGCCCGCTCCGTCTCCTCTCTGAGGAGCCACGGGAGGAGCCCGACCGATGTCCCACCGCACGGAGCGCCGCGAACCCACCCCCGCCGCAGGAGAACGCCTGGCCGACTGGGCCGACGGGAGGCTCGGGATCCACGGCCTCGGCCGGAAGTATCTGCGCAAGGTGTTTCCCGACCACTGGTCGTTCATGCTGGGCGAGATCTGCCTCTACACCTTCCTCATCCTGATCCTCACCGGCGTCTATCTGACGCTCTTCTTCCATCCGTCGATGAACGAGGTGACGTACGACGGCAGTTACGTGCCGCTGAAGGGCATCCGGATGTCGGAGGCGTACTCCTCGACGCTCGACCTCAGCTTCGACGTGCGCGGCGGCCTGCTCATCCGGCAGATCCACCACTGGTCGGCGCTGATCTTCGTGGCGGCGATGTTCGTGCACATGATGCGGCACTTCTTCACCGGCTCGTTCCGCAAGCCGCGCGAGCTGAACTGGCTGTTCGGCTGGCTGCTGCTGTTCCTCGCCCTCTTCGAGGGGCTGCTGGGGTACTCGCTCCCCGACGACATGCTCTCCGGCGCGGGCATGCGGCTGATCGAGGGCATGACGCTCGCCATCCCGATCGTCGGCACATATCTGTCGTTCTTCTTGTTCGGAGGCGAGTTCCCGGGCGACGACATCGTGGCCCGCTTCTACTCGATCCACGTGCTTCTGCTGCCCGGCATCATGGCGGTGCTCGTCGTCACCCACCTGATCCTGGTCTTCTACCACAAGCACACCCAGTATCCGGGCCCGGGAAAGACCGAACGCACCGTCGTGGGCGAGCCGTTCTTCCCGAACTACGTCGCCAAGGCGGGCGGCTTCTTCTTCCTCGTGTTCGGCGTGGTCACGCTCGTCTCGGCGGTCGCTTCCATCAACCCGGTCTGGGTGTACGGGCCTTACCGACCGGACCATGTCTCCACCGGCGCCCAGCCGGACTGGTATCTCGGGTTCGCGGAGGGGCTCGTGCGTGTGATGCCGGGCTGGGAGATCGTGCTGGGCGGTCACACCCTGGCGCTCGGCGTCCTCATCCCGTTCCTGGCGTTCCCGCTGTGGCTGGTGCTGATCGGGGTGTACCCGTTCGTGGAGGCGTGGATCACCGGCGACAAGCGGGAGCACCATCTTCTCGACCGGCCACGAAACCGCCCTGTCCGTACGGCACTTGGCGCGGCCTGGCTGACCGGCTTCCTCGTCGCGATGGCGGCCGGCGGCAACGACCTCTGGGCCACGCACTTCCACCTCTCGGTGAACGTCATCACGTGGTTCGCGCGGGTGGCGCTGTTCGCCGGGCCCGTCCTCGCGTTCGTCGTGACGAAGCGGGTGTGCCTCGGGCTCCAGCACCGGGACCGGGAGAAGGTGCTGCACGGGCGCGAGACGGGCCGCGTCAAGCGTCTCCCGCACGGCGAGTACGTGGAGGTCCACGAGCCCCTGGAACAGGGCGAGGCGTACCGCCTCACGCAGCACGAGCAGCCTGCCGCGCTTGAGGCGCTGCCGTACGAGGACGAGCACGGCGTACGTCGGCGGGTCCGGGCCACGCGGCGGCTGCGGGTCGCGTTGTCGCGGTGGATGTTCGGGGAGGGGACGCAGGTACCGAAGGCCGGCCCACCGCTCCAGGCGGGCTCGGCACATCAAGCCCCTGCGGCAATCGAGCAGCAGGGCCCGGGGCGGAGCCCCGAGACGTCGGACCGCTAGAACCCGCCCCCGAAGTCCCCTCCTCCGCCACCACCGAAGTCGCCGCCACCCCCGCCGTCGCCGAAGCCCCCGCCGAAGTCGCCCGGGTCGAAGTCGGAGCCGGAGACGTCGCCCCCGTCGAAGCCGCCACCGAAGTCACCGCCGCCGTAGTCGGCGGCGTAGGCGGGGCTCGCCAGCATGGAGCCGAGCACCGTGCCGACCAGCAGCCCCGGCAGCATGCCGCCGCCGAAGTAGCCGCCGGCCCACGGGCCGTACGCCGGACCCGCGTCGTAGTACGGGCGGCGCTCCCCCGCCCCCGCGTCGACCGTGCGCACGTCCGGGTCCTCGCCGTCCCGCAGCCGCGTCGCGTCCGCCGCGCAGACCGGGACCTCGCGGGACGAACCGCCGGGCGGAGTCCACCGGGCGTCCTCGGTCGAGGGGCCGTGGCGCGGGTCGAAGAAGCAGGGCGCCCTGCGCTCGGGCAGCGGGCGGCCCTCGCGGCGCGCGGCGAGCTGCGCGAGGGAGAACCGGCCGTCCTCAAGGGCCTGCGTCACACCGCGCACGTCGTCGGGGCGCTGGGCGTCGGCCATGTACTGCTTGGCCTTCTCGTACGCGTCGAGCGCCCGCTCGAAGTCCGCGCGCATCGCGTCGTCGGCGCCGGCCTCCGCCGGGTGGAAGTCGAGCCGGTCGAGCTCCTCGCCGAACGCCGTGATGTCCTCGTCCACCACGACCCGCAGCTTGTCGAGGGCCTCGCGCTGCTCCTCCTCGCGCCTGCGCCGGTTCCGCCTGCTCAGGGCGTACACACCGGCTCCGCCGAGCACCACGACCGCGCCGACGCCGATCAGGGGGCCGACGGAGACGCCGTCGTCGCCGCCCGCGTCCCAGGCGGACGGGGCCGAGCCCTTGGCCGTACGGACCGACGTACTCACGAAGTCGTCGAGCTGGCTCTTGGTCGACTGGCCCTGAACGCTGTCCACCGCGTTCTTGACGGACTGCTGCGACATGACACGGGAGTCCGCGCGCGCGTCGAACCGATCACCGAGGCGGACCCCGTACACGCCCACGACCCCGGTCTTCGCCCGCAGGTCACTGAACAGCTTCTGCGTCGGGAAGTCGGCGGGCAGCACCGCCACCATCACCGGCTTGTCCGCGTCCTTGATCTTGTTCTCGAGCGCGTCGACGTCGTCCGACGTCAGCCCGGCGGACGCGCCGGGCGCGACGTAGACGGGGCTCTTCTCCAGGGCCTCGGCCACCGTGGACACGTCCGTGGCGGCCGAGGCGGATGGCGCCACCGCGAGGGTGGCGCCCAGAGCGAGGAGCGGGGCGGCGAGGGCGGCGATAAGGGGCCTCATGTATCGACGCTAACTCGCTTTGCCCGCAAACGCGGATGCTTACTCGACCGGTTCCACGCCCGCGCGCAGCAAACCGTACGTGTACGCGTCCTCCAGCGCGCCCCACGACGCCGCGATCACGTTCTCCGCGACGCCGACCGTGGACCACTCGCCGGTGCCGTCGGAGGTCGAGATCAGGACGCGGGTCGTGGAGGACGTGCCGTGCTTGCCCTCCAGGATGCGGACCTTGTAGTCGACCAGCTCCAGCTTCGCGAGCTGCGGGTAGATCCGCTCCAGGCCGACGCGGAGCGCGCGGTCGAGGGCGTTGACCGGGCCGTTGCCCTCCGCCGTGGCGACGATGCGCTCGCCCTTGGCCCACAGCTTCACCGTGGCCTCGTTGGCGTGGGAGCCGTCGGGGCGGTCCTCGACGATCGCGCGCCAGGACTCGACCTGGAAGTACTTGCGCTCCTTGCCCTCGACCTCGGCGCGCATGAGGAGTTCGAACGACGCGTCCGCGGCCTCGTACGTGTAGCCCTGGAGCTCGCGCTCCTTGACCCGCTCGACGACCCGGCCGACCAGCTCGCGGTCGCCGCCGAGGTCGACGCCGAGCTCCTTGCCCTTGAGCTCGATGGAGGCGCGGCCCGCCATGTCGGAGACCAGCATCCGGATGTGGTTGCCGACGAGGTCCGGGTCGATGTGCTGGTACAGGTCCGGGTCGACCTTGATCGCGGAGGCGTGCAGGCCCGCCTTGTGGGCGAACGCCGAGACACCTACGTACGGCTGGTGCGTGGACGGGGTGAGGTTCACGACCTCGGCGATGGCGTGCGAGATACGGGTCATCTCGCGCAGCGAGCCCTCGGGGAGGACCTTCTTGCCGTACTTGAGCTCCAGGGCCGCGACGACCGGGAAGAGGTTGGAGTTGCCGACGCGCTCGCCGTAGCCGTTCGCCGTGCACTGGACGTGGGTCGCGCCCGCGTCCACCGCGGCGAGGGTGTTGGCGACGGCGCAGCCCGTGTCGTCCTGGGCGTGGATGCCGAGCCGGGCGCCGGTGTCGGCGAGGACGGTGGAGACGACCGCCTGGACCTGGGCGGGCAGGAAGCCGCCGTTGGTGTCGCACAGGACGACGACGGAGGCGCCGGCCTCGTGCGCGGCCCGGACGACGGACTTCGCGTACTCGGCGTTGGCGCGGTAGCCGTCGAAGAAGTGCTCGCAGTCGACGAAGACCCTGCGACCCTGCGCGACCAGGTACGAGACCGTGTCGCGGACCATCTCCAGGTTCTCTTCGAGGGTCGTGCGCAGGGCCAGTTCGACGTGCCGGTCGTGCGACTTGGCGACCAGGCAGACAACCGGGGCGCCGGACTCCAGGAGGGCCCGCACCTGCGGGTCCTCGCTCGCCTTGGCGTTCGCCCTGCGGGTGGCGCCGAAGGCGACGAGCTGCGCGTGCTTGAAGTCGATCTCTTCCTGCGCGCGGGCGAAGAACTCGGTGTCGCGGGGGTTGGCGCCGGGCCAGCCGCCCTCGATGAAGCCCACGCCGAAGTCGTCCAGGTGCCGTGCAATGGTCAGCTTGTCCGCGACGGTGAGGTTGATGCCCTCGCGCTGCGCGCCGTCGCGCAGCGTGGTGTCGAAGACGTGGAAAGCGTCGGAGGAATCGTCGAGTTCGCTGAGACGTTCGCTGGGGCTGCTGCTCATGCTGATCTGGCTCCTGATTGGGATCTCGGTCTACCGGAATGACCGGCTCCACCGTCCATCTATGATCCCTCGCGCTCTCCGCCTGGCTGTGGGTGGGCCAGAAACAGAAAAACCTCTCGCGGGTGCGAGAGGTCTGCGCGCGGGTCGAGGACGACGGTGTCCACCTGTACCGGGTCGTACGAGGTGGTCACTGCGGACCGGCGCGCCTGCTGCCAATAATCATGGCGAACGAGAGCACGTCCGCAGTGTGCCACAGCCCCGCCGAGATCTGGTCGGGGGTCTCACGATGCGGTCAGGCCCGCCGGAGCGGTACCTCCCGTACGAAGCGCGCCGCCGCGAACGCCACCGCGCACAGCACCGCCGTCCCGATCGCCACCGCGTGCAGTCCGGCGACGATTCCCGCCGGGCCGGACTCGGCCTGCGCCCGCTGCGCGAACACCGACCCGAGCACGGCGACACCGAGCGATCCCCCGATGGTGCGCAGCAGCGTCTGTGTCCCGCTCGCCGCGCCGATGTCACGGGGTTCGGCGCTGTTCATGGTGATCAGCAGCGCGGGTTGCAGCAGGCAGCCGAGGCCGACGCCCAGGGCGAGCGTCAGCGCGGACGCCGCCCAGGTCGCCGTGGCCGCGCCCAGCAGGAGCAGGGCCAGCGCGCCCACCGTGGCGAGGGCGCCGCCCGCGATCGGGTAGTGCCGGTAGCGGCCGCCGTCGCTCACCCGGCGTCCGATGGCCAGTTGGGCGCCCATCATGCCGAGCATCAGGGGAAGCAGCAGCAGTCCGCTGCCCGTCGCCGACATGCCCCGTACGTGCTGCATGTACTGCGGCAGATAGGTGGCGGCCGCGAGCATCGCCGCCCCCGCGGTGAGGCTCAGCACCTGCGCGACGCCGAAGTTGCGGTCGCGGAAAAGCCGGGGCGGGATCACCGGCTCGGCCGCTCGCCGCTCCACCGCGACGAATCCCGCGACGGCCGCAACCGAGACCAGTGCGAGCGCCGCGATCTGCGGCGACGTCCAGGCGTACGTCGCCCCGGCCCAGGTCGACAGCAGCGTCAGGGCGAGGATCGCGGCGGTGAGCAGCGCGGCGCCCGCGAGGTCGACCCGTGCGCGCACCCGCTCCGTGCGCACCCGTACGCCCGCCCCGACGATGGCGAGGGTGACGGCCCCGACGGGCACATTCACGTAGAAGACCCACCGCCAGTTCAGCTGGTCCGTGAGGAAGCCGCCGAGCAGTGGTCCGCCGATCATCGCGGCGGGCAGCAGCACGCCGATGACGGACTGCGCGCGGCCCGCTTCGGCGGGGCCGAGCAGTGTCCCCACGAGCGAGAGCGCGCCCACGAACAGGCCGCCCGCGCCGATGCCCTGCACCGCCCTGAACGCGATCAACTGGCCCATGTCCTGGGCGAGTCCGCACAGGACGGACCCGGCGAGGAAGACGGCGATCGAGGTGAGATAGCTGCCCTTGCGGCCGTAGAGGTCGCCGATCTTGCCCCAGAGCGGGGTGGTGACGGCCGTGGCGAGGAGATAGGCGGTCACGACCCAGGACAGGTGGTCCAGGCCACCGAGGTCGTCGACGATGACGGGCAGGGCCGTGCCGACGATGGTGCCGTCCAGTGTGGCGAGCACGATGCCGAGCAGCAGGCCCGTGAGCACGAGCCGGGAGGGCGCGCCGGCCGTGTCGGCAGCCGGTCCGGACGTAGTGGTCTGGTTCGTGGCCATGACGCCCGCTCCCTCAAGCCGCGTACGGGCGAACGGACTTGGCGTCACGCAGCGCATGCGCCCACCACGTCAGCTGGTCGAGCATCGCCTTCGCGGCGGCGTCCACGGCCGGATCGTCGACGCGTCCCTCCGCGTCGAAGGCGCCCCAGGCGTTGTGGAAGCTGACCGTGTCGCGGATGGTCGTGGCGTGCAACTCGGCCATGACCAGGCGGAGTTGCTCGACCGCACGCAGACCGCCGGACAGGCCGCCGTACGAGACGAAGGCGACCGGCTTGCGGTGCCACTCCTGGTTGTGCCAGTCGATCGCGTTCTTCAGGGACGCGGGGAAGCTGTGGTTGTACTCGGGCGTGACGAAGACGAACGCGTCGGCGGCCGCGAGGCGCGGCGAGACGAGGGCGAGAGCCTCCTTCGTGCCGGGCGGCGGCTCCTGGCCGAAAGCGGGGAGCACGGTCGGCAGGGGCGTCTCGGCAAGGTCGACGACATCGGCGCGCAGATCTTCGCGCTGGCCGAGCTGTCCGGCGAGCCAGCGCGTGACGACCGGAGCGAACCGGCCCTCGCGGGTGGAGCCGATCAGGACGGCGACGCGGAGCGGGCTGGAGCTGGACGTGGACATGAAGGTTCCCCCTGCTTGCGGATGAGTTTGTGTACGGCGTATCCGGCTGCGTACAACGTACACAGCAATGTGTACGGCGTCTACCGGGGATACGCTGTACACGAACGCGGGCAAGGGTGAGGGCGAGAGGAGCCGAGGTCGTGGCAGTGGAGAAGAAGACCGGGGACGGCGAGAGCCGGCTCGTCGAGCCCTCGCTCTGGGAGCGGCTGGAGCAGCCCGCCCCCACGCGGCGCGCCTCACTGACCCTCGACCGGATCGCCGCGACGGCCGTGGAACTGGCCGACGAGGAGGGCGGCGCCGCCGTCACCATGCGCCGCCTCGCCACCAGGCTCGGCGTCGCGCCCATGGCCGCGTACCGGCACGTCTCCGGCAAGGAGGACCTGTGGGCGCTGATGTTCGACCGGGTCTCGGCCGAGCTGACCGTGCCCGACGACGTGAGCGACTGGCGCGAGGTGCTGCGCTCCTTCGCCTTGCAGACAAGGCAGTTGATGCTCCGCCACCCCTGGCTGGGGCAGACGTCGCTGCCGCTCATCCAGCTCACTCCGGCGCGGATGGCCGTGGCGGAGCGGCAGTTGAGGGCGCTGGCCACCAAGGAGCTCGACGCGGACTCGATGGTGGCCGCCCACCGCGCGGTCAGCGCGTTCGTGCACGGCGCGACGCAGACCGAGATCGCGCTGCGCCAGTACCGCGAGCAGCACGGCTGGAAGAGCGGCGACGAGACCCGTCGGGCACTCGCCCCGCAGATGAACTACCTGATGGACAGCGGCCGTTACCCGACCTATCGGGAGTACGCCATGTCGTCGACCCGCAAGGACGACCCCGCCTGGGAGTTCGAGTTCGGCCTCGACTGCGTGCTCGACGGGATCGCGCGGCGGCTCGGGATCTGACGCCCGTCCCCCGCACGAGAAGAAGCCCCGACCCCTCCTGGTCGCAGGAGGAGCCGGGGCTTCTGGGCGGTGCGGCGGGTCAGGCGGTCTGCTTCGCCGGTTCGCCGGCGGCTTCCTGCACCTTGACCTTGTTCAGGTCGATGTCACGGGTCTCGCGCATCGACAGGTAGACGATCAGCGAGACGGCCGCGCATCCGGCGACGTACCAGTAGTAGCCGGACTCGATGCCCGCGTCCTTGAACCAGAGCGCCACGTATTCGGCGGTGCCGCCGAACAGGGCGTTGGCGATGGCGTACGGGAGGGCGACGCCGAGGGCGCGGATGCCCGTCGGGAACAGCTCGGCCTTCACGCACGCGTTGATGGACGTGTAGCCCGTGACGATGACGAGGGCGAGCAGCGAGAGGCCGAGCGCCGGCCAGAACGACCCCGCGTGCTGGAGCAGCGTCATGATCGGGACCGTCAGGAAGGTCGAGCCGACCGCGAAGGTGATCAGGAGCGGGCGGCGGCCGATCCGGTCGGAGAGCGCACCGGCGACCGGCTGCAGGCAGGCGAAGACGACGAGCGCGCAGAACGAGACGAGCGTGGCCGTCTCCTTGCTCAACCCGGCGGAGTTCGACAGGTACTTGGTCAGATACGTCGTGTACGTGTAGTACGCGACGGTGCCGCCCATGGTCAGCGCGATGACCAGGAACGCCTCACGCTTGTGCGCCCACAGCGCCTTGAGGGTGCCCTTGTCGTCGCCGCCCACGGTGGCGTCGGCGTCGGCCGACTCCTCGTAGACGTCGGTCTCCAGCATGTTGCGGCGCAGGTAGAAGATGATCGCCGCGCCGAGGGCGCCGATGATGAACGGGATGCGCCAGCCCCAGCTGTGCAGGGCCTCGTCGGACATCGTGCGCTGGAGCAGGATCTGCAGGCCGAGGCCGACGATCTGGCCCGCCGTCATCGACACGTACTGGAAGCTGGAGGCGAAGCCGCGCTTCTCCGGGGTGGACGCCTCGGTGAGGTATGTGGCGCTGGCCGCGTACTCGCCGCCGACCGAAAGTCCTTGCAGCAGGCGGGCGATCAGCAGGACCACGGCGCCGCCGTAGCCGGCCACGGCGTACGTCGGCGCGACGGCGATGAGGACCGCCGACGCGGACATCAGGGTGACCGTGAGGGTCAGCGCCGCCTTGCGGCCCTTGCGGTCACCGACCCGGCCGAGCAGCCAGCCGCCCACGGGGCGCATGAAGAAGCCGACGGCGAAGATGCCGGCGGTGTTCATCAGCTGGGCGGTCGGATTGCCGCTCGGGAAGAAGGATCCCGCGAAGTACGTCGCGAAGCTCGCGTACACGAACCAGTCGAACCACTCGACCATGTTCCCGGCCGAGCCGACCAGGACCTTCTTCCATTGTTCTCGTCCCATGATCGGCACGATGCGCGAAAGCTGCTGCTCAGGGCAAGGGTGTACCTGACAACGATCGCGCTTACTTGCGTTCATAGTGTTCACGCACGGGTTTCACGGGCCAGTTCGGCGAATGTCGCGAGCCAGTGGTCGGTCGTGAAGTCGCCGCTCTCGACGGCCGGGAGACCGGCGTCGAGGTGTTCCTGGGCCGCCTTCGTGAGGCGGTCGCGTACGACTCCCTGGGGCAGGGCGTTCGCGATCGTGCGCAGGGCGGCGGCGCGGGAGAGCGCGAGGCCGAGCAGGTGGCCGATCTGCGGGTCGCTGTGGTCGGAGACGACGGGTACGTCGAGCAGCGGGCAGGGGGCGTCGGTGGCGAGGGCCGGGAGGAAGCGGTCGAGCCAGGCGGCGAAGTCGTCGGCGTTCTCGAAGACGCGGCGCATCGCGTCGGCCTCCGTCAGGGCCGGCGACAGGAAGTCCTGGCCGGAGGGCTCCCAGTGGGCGGGCGCGTCGTGGTCGTCGGCGAACCAGCTGCGCAGGCGGTCGCGTACGGCGTCGAGCGTGCGGGCGGGCAGCCCGGCGCGCTCCCCCGTGTCGAGGATCAGGCCGAGGGCGAAGGCGCTGTTGGGGTGGTTGCCGTGGCGTACGGGATACGTGGCCTTCGGGAGCCAGTCCGTCAGGAGGCGGTCGACCGCGTCCACGGCGGGGGCGAAGGCGTCGGCCCAGCGGGTGCCGTGGCACTCGGCCGCGAGCGCGACGAGCCAGGCCCAGCCGTAGGGGCGCTCGAAGCTCGGGCGGGCGAGGAGGTATTCGGCTTCCCGGGCGAGGTTCTCGCGGGTGAGGTGGCGGTCGAGTACGTCGGCGTGGGCGTGGGCCTCCGGCCGGGTCCGGAGCAGCAGCCAGTGCATGTGGACCGACGAGTGCCAGTCGTAGGCGCCGTAGAAGGCGGGGTGGAGGTCGCGGGGGCGGGGGCGGTCGTCCGGGGAGGTGGTGAGGTGGGCGGTGAAGTTGGGGTATTCGCGGGTGACGTTGGCTGCGGCCAGTTGGGCGGTTTCGTCGGGGGTGAGCATGGGGTTTTCCTTCGGTGGGCCGGGGTGCGGGCGGGTGCCCGCGGGGGTGCGTGGTCGTCGCCGGGTGCGGTACTGCTTTTGGTTGCGTTTGCGCAGTTCCCCGCGCCCCCAAAAGATCAGTGCGTTGCGCCCTCGGTGATCCGCAGGTCGTCGTGGGTTGTCGCTGCGGTCAGCAGGAGTGCTCGGATGCCCTTGGCCACCGTTTCGATCGGGAGGGACGGGGACGTGCCGTCCGTGACCTGGGCCGGGGACCACGGGACGTGGACGAAGCCGCCCCGGATGTGCGGGAGTTCCGTGGCCAAGAGGTGGGCGAGGCCGTACGCCACGTGGTTGCAGACGAACGTTCCGGCCGTGTTGGAGAGGGCCGCCGGGACGCCCGCCTCCCTCATCGCCGCGACGCACGCCTTCACCGGGAGCGTGGAGAAGTAGGCCGCGGGGCCGCCCGGCACCACCGGTACGTCGATCGGCTGGGCGCCGGCGTTGTCAGGGATGCGGGCGTCGTCGATGTTGATGGCCACCCGCTCGACGGTGACGCCGGGGCGGCCGCCCGCCTGGCCGAGGGAGACGACCAGGTCGGGACGGGTGTCGGTGACCGCGGCCCGCAGCGCCGTCAGCGCATCGCCGAAGACGCACGGTAGTTGGACCGCCGTGACGGTCAGGGCGTCCGGTGGCGCGGCGGCCACCAGCTCCGCCGCCTGCCACGACGGGTTCACGGCTTCCCCGCCGAACGGTTCGAATCCGGTGAGCAGAACGCGAGCCATCGACGACCCGGACATACAGACCTCCTAGAACGCGAAGAGCGCCATGATCACGATGTTGCAGCCGAGGAGCGCGAAGCCCGTCGGGAGTTGGGCCTTGATCGGCCCGTACTGGTCCTTCAGTTCGAGGAGTGTCGCCGGGACGATGTTGAAGTTCGCCGCCATGGGCGTGACGAGCGTGCCGCTGAAGCCCGCGAGCATGCCGATCGCGAGGACCGCCGCCTCGTTGCCGCCCATCTGCTGGATGAGCACCGGCCAGCCGATCGCCGCCGTCATGACGGGGAACGCGGCGAACGCGTTGCCCATGATCACGGTGAACAGGAACATGCCGACGCAGTAGGCGATCACGGCCAGGTACTTGGAGTTGTCCGGCAGCACCGCGTTGGTGATCTTCCCGACCTGGGTGCCGACCCCGGCGACCGCGAAGATCGAGCCGAGGACGGAGAGGAGCTGCGGCAGCAGCAGCGCCGAGCCCATCGCCTCCAGCATCGAGCGGCCGGAGTGGATCGGCGTCGACACCTTGCGCTCGCCGGTGACCAGCATCCCGACGACGAGCGCCACGACGCAGCCGACGCCGAGCCCGAGGAGGGTGGCCTGGCCGGTCTCGAAGAGGCCCGATTCGTCGAGGAAGGAGGCGCAGACGATGGCGACCAGCGGGATGGTGAGCGCCGGGATGAAGAGCTTGTTGCCGAGGCGGGCCGCCGACTTCTCGCGCTGCTCCTGCGTGGTCGTGACCGGTTCGCCCTTGCCTATGAAGTTGAACCCGGCCAGCGCGATCAGCGCGAGGACCGCGACGCCGAGAGGTTCGGCGGGCAGCGCCTTCGAGCCGCCCGCGACCCCGGTGCCGTAGGGGAAGGTCAGTCCGAGCAGGCCCCAGAAGGCGGCCGAGGTCCAGCGCTTGGGGTTGGTGCGGTCCTTCGCCATCTGCACGGCCATGACGACGAAGACGAGCCCGATCAGCCAGTAGAGCCATTCGACCTTGATCACTTCGCGGTCTCCTTCCCGGACTTGCCGGACTTCCCGAACTTTCCGGAGTCGCTCGACGACTGCTTCGGCAGCGGGATCTCGTGTTCGGCGACGGCGAGCGCCATCTCGCGTTCCAGCTGCCTGTCGAGGAGGAGCAGCCGGGCGCCGTGGATGACGAAGGCGCAGACGGCCAGCGGGATGGCCCACAGCGCGAGCTGGGTGGGCTCGAGGTGCTCGTGGTACGTCGAGTTCACGAAGCCGGTGATCAGCAGGATCGAGCCGATCGCGATGAAGCAGTCCTCACCGAAGAAGACGCCGACGGTGTCGGCGGACGCCGAGTAGGAGCGGACCTTCTCGCGCAACTTGTCCGGCAGCGCGGCCCCGGACTTGCGTTCGGCGGCGGCCTCGGCCATCGGGGCGACGAGCGGGCGGACGGCCTGCGCGGGGCCGCCGAGGTTGTTGAGGCCGAAGGCGGCGGTGACCTGGCGGACCAGGAGGTACGCGGTGAGGAAGCGGCCGGCGCTGAGCTTGCCGAGTTTCCCGATCAGGGTGCGGGCCTGTTCGCGCAGGCCGTAGCGCTCCAGGAGGCCGATCACCGGCAGCACGATGGCGAAGACGGTGACGGAGCGGCTGTCGGCGAAGGAGGTGCCGAAGGCGGCGAGGATCTCCAGCGGGTTCATCTTGCCGAGCAGCCCGGTGACGATGCCGGCGACGCCGACCACGAGGACGGGATTGCGGCGCGTGACGAATCCGAGGATCACCACGAGCACGCCGAGCAGAACGATCATGCGGCGGCCTTTTCGATGAGGGACGCACTTATGGATGAGGGATGCACGGACCTTAGGGGATCGTTCAACGATCTAACAAGAGGTTCCGGAATTCGGACTTCAGGGGGGGGTAGAAGATTCTCACCCTTGTCGGATCGTTGAACGATCCCCTAACTTGAGCCTGTGATCCAGGACGTCATCGACCTCAATGCCGACCTCGGCGAAGGCTTCGGACGGTGGACCCTCACCGACGACGAGGCCCTGCTCTCCGTGGTGACCAGTGCCAACGTCGCCTGTGGCTTCCACGCGGGTGATCCCTCCGTGATGCGCCGGGTCTGCGATCTGGCAGCCGAGCGCGGCGTACGGATCGGGGCGCAAGTCTCGTACCGGGACCTCGCCGGCTTCGGGCGGCGCGCGATGGACGTACCGCCGGACGAGCTGGCGGCCGAAGTCGCTTACCAGATCGGGGCGCTCAGGGTGTTCGCCGAGGCGGCCGGGGCCGAGGTCTCGTACGTGAAGCCGCACGGGGCGCTCTACAACCGGACCGTGCGGGACGGGGAGCAGGCCCGTGCGGTCGTCGAGGGGGTGCGGCTCGCCGGTGGCGGGCTGCCGGTGCTCGGGCTTCCGGGGTCTGAATTGCTGTGCGCCGCCGAGGAGTTGGGGCTCGCCCCGGTGCGCGAGGCTTTTGCCGATCGGGCCTACACCCCCGAGGGCACGCTCGTGCCGCGCCGCGAGCCGCATGCCGTCGTCGAGGACGCGGACGCCGTGGTGCGTCGGTCCGTCGCGTTCGCGGTGGACGGCGGGGTCGAGGCGGTCGACGGGTCCCATGTCGCCGTCGCCGCGCGGTCGTTGTGCGTGCACGGTGACACCCCGGGCGCGGCGGCGATCGCGGCGCGGGTGCGGGTGGCGCTGGAGGGCGCCGGGGTCAAGGTCGGGGCGTTCACGTGAGCCTGCGCGTACGGACTGCCGGGCGGCATGCGCTGCTGGTGGAGTTCGCCGACGCCGAGCACGCGGGGGCGTTCCACGCGGAGGTGCTGCGCAGGCGGGGCGCGGGGGTGCTGCCGCCGGTGCGGGAGATCGTGCCGGGGGCGCGGACGGTGCTGCTCGACGGGGTGGCGGAGCGGGATGCGCTCGCGCGCCAACTGGGCGAGTGGGACGTGCCGTTGGGCGCCGTGGCGGACGGGGACGTCGTGACGATTCCTGTCGTGTACGACGGGCCGGATCTGGCGGAGGTCGCGGGGCTGTGGGGGGTGTCCGAGGAGGACGTCGCCGCGCGGCACGCCTCGTACACGTATCGCGTGGCGTTCTGCGGGTTCGCGCCCGGGTTCGGGTATCTGACCGGGCTGCCGGAGGAGTTGCATGTGCCGAGGCGGGCGACTCCGCGAACGCGGGTCCCCGCGGGGGCGGTTGCGGTGGCCGGGGGCTACTCGGCCGTGTATCCGCGGGCCACGCCCGGGGGATGGCAGTTGATCGGGTCGATGCCGGATCCCGGGGGGTTGTGGGATCCATCGCGGGAGCCGGCGGCGCTTTTGGCTCCGGGGACCCGGGTTCGTTTCGCTCCGGTGGGGTTGACCTCGCGGGGCTCTGCCCCGGACCCCGCGCCTCAAACGCCGGCGGGGCTGAAAGATCGGGGCTCCGCCCCGGACCCCGCTGCTCAATCGCCGCAGGGGCTTGATTTGCCCGCAGCACCGGAAGAGTCCACGTCGTGAGCGCCAAGGTCACCGTGACGCGCCCCGGGGCGCTCACCACCATTCAGGATCTTGGGCGGGTCGGGTATGCCCACCTGGGGGTTCCGCGGTCCGGGGCGCTTGACGAGCGCGCTCTGCGGCTCGGCAATCGGCTGGTCGGGAACGCGGAGGGGGCCGCTGTCCTGGAGACCACGCTCACCGGGTGTGCGTTGCAACCCGACCGT
Organism: Streptomyces sp. UC4497; assembly: GCF_054871485.1. Taxonomy (NCBI): domain Bacteria; kingdom Bacillati; phylum Actinomycetota; class Actinomycetes; order Kitasatosporales; family Streptomycetaceae; genus Streptomyces; species Streptomyces sp. UC4497. Next base: position 18,763 of record NZ_JBTYHB010000046.1, read on the forward strand.
GGTGTCACGGTTGTCGTCGGTGGGGCGCCCTGTCCTGTCACCGTCGATGGTGTGCCCGCGGCCTGGGGTGTTCCCGTGTACGTACCCGCAGGGGCGGTCCTCGACGTGGGGGCCGTCAGTGCCGGGGTGCGGTCCTACGTCGCCGTTGCCGGAGGGGTCGCCGTCGAGGCCGTGCTCGGGAGTCGGGCCACCGATCTGTTGTCGGGGCTCGGGCCCGCGCCGCTCCGTGCGGGGGACGTGCTGCCCGTCGGCGAGGCGCCCGCCGCGCGGCCCGTGCTGCCGGTGGCGGCGCCGTGGCCCGCTCCCCCGGCCGAGCTCGTGCTGCCGGTGCGGTTCGGGCCGCGTGCGGACTGGTTCACCGAGAGCGCGCGGCGGACGTTCGTCACCGCCACGTACAGCGTCTCGGGCAACAGCAATCGGATCGGGCTGCGTACCGAAGGCCCCGCCCTGGAGCGGGAGTTGGAGGGTGAGCTGCCGAGCGAGGGCATGGTGCTGGGCGCGGTACAGGTGCCGCCGGACGGGCGGCCCGTGGTGTTCCTCCACGATCATCCGACGACCGGCGGTTACCCGGTGATCGCCGTCGTGGAGGAGTCCGCGCTCGCGGCGGCGGCCCAGGCTGCGCCCGGGACGCCGCTGCGTTTCACCGTCTAGGAGGGCAGTAGGCCTTCGTCCAGGAATTCCCGTACGTGGCCCATGACCTCGTCCCGGTCCCCGCGCAGGCCGATCGCCACCGCGATGGAGAAGCCGTCGAGCAGCGCCCGCAGGCGGGTCGCGAAGCGGTCCGGGTCGAGGGGACGGAACTCTCCGCGTGAGATGCCCTCGGCGAGCAGTGCTACGAGGTCGCGGTGCCAGGCCCCCTCGATGGCGGCCTGGCGGGCGCGCGCGTCGTCGTCGGCGTTCCGCGAGCGGTTGAACACCTCGAGCCACAGCGTCCAGTGCGGGTCGCGCGGCGCGTCCGGGACGTACAGGTCGACGTACGCGTCCAGCCGTTCCCGTGCGCTGCTGCCGCCGACCAGTAGCTCCCGGCGCCGCGCGCCCAGTCGGCCCTCGCTCCACTCCAGCGTGCGCAGCAGCAGTTCGTCCTTGCTGCCGAAGTGGTACGCGAGGTGCCCGCTGCTCATGCCGACCTCGCGGCCGAGCGCGGCCAGCGTCAGCCGCTCCAGGCCGTGCTCGGCGATCATCGCCATGGTCGCGGCGAGCACGTCCTCGCGCGGCGGCGCCGGGGTGCGCCTGCGCTGCGTTCCGGTCACCGGTCAGGCTCCCGCGCGCGGCTGCTGCTGGGTGATGCAGTGGATACCGCCGCCCGCCGCGAAGATCGTGCGGGCGTCGACGAGGGTGACCGTCCGGGACGGGAAGAGCCTGCGGAAGATCGCCGCGGCCTCCTCGTCGTTCGGGTCGTCGAAGCCGCAGAGCACCACGCCGTCGTTGCAGAGGTAGTGGTTGATGTACGAGTAGTCGACCCAGCCGCCGTCCTCCTCGTCCGTGAGTACGGTTGGCGCCGGGACCTCGACGATCTCCAGGGGCCTGCCCTGTGCGTCGGTCTGCCCGGACAGTACGCCGACGATCTCGCGGCTGACCTCGAAGTCCGGGTGCGCCGGGTCCCGCTGCGAGTGGACGAGGACCACGCCGGGCGCGGCGAAGGACGCCACGATGTCGACGTGGCCGCGCGTGCCGAACTCGCCGTAGTCCGCGGTGAGTCCGCGCGGCAGCCAGATCGCCTTGGACGTGCCGATCCGGGCGTGGATCTCGGCCTCGACGTCCTCCTTCGCGCGGCCCCCGTTGCGGTCGGGGTCGAGCTGGACCGTCTCCGTCAGCAGCACCGTGCCCTCGCCGTCGACGTGGATGCCGCCGCCCTCGTTGACGAGCGCGGTGGAGTGCACCGGTGTGCCGGCGAGGTCGGCGACATGCCGGGCGATCTTGGAGTCGTGCTCCCAGCGGGCCCAGTCCTGGGCGCCCCAGCCGTTGAACGTCCAGTCCACGGCGGCCAGTTCACCGGTTTCGCCGTGCTTGACGAAGGTGGGGCCGATGTCGCGCATCCACGCGTCGTCCAGCTCTCGTTCGGCCAGGTCCACGGACGGGTCGAGGAGCGCCTTCGCGGACTCCAGCTGCCCCGGTCCGACGACCATCGTCACCGGTTCGTGGCGGCGCACCGTGTTCGCGACCCCCGCCCACGCGGCCCGCGCCTCGGCCAGTTCACTCTCGTCGGAGAAGGTCGGGTTGGGGCCCGGCCACGCCATCCACGTGCGCTCGTGCGGGGCCCACTCGGGCGGCATCACATACGTCATGGGCTTGATCCCTTACAGGAAGTAGAGGCGGTTGAGGGAGACGGACTCGGCCGGCTCCGAGCGGAGCGGGTCGCCGTCGAGGGTGACCAGGCCCGTGCGCTGGTCCACGTCGACCGCTCCCGTACGGGAGTTGAGGCGCAGATCGGCCGGGCCGATGCCGCGCGTGCCGCGCACGGCGACGCGGCGCCTGCGGGTGGGCATCGTGTCGTGGCCGTCGTCGACGGCGGCCTGTGCGACGAAGGCGACCGACAGCTCGGCGGCAGTCGCTCCGTACGCCCCGAACTGCGGGCCGAGGACGAGGGGTTCGCAGGTGTCGGTGGCGGCGTTGGGGTCGCCCACCACCCCGTACGCGGGGAAGCCGGACTTCAGGACGAGCTGCGGTTTCGCGCCGAAGTACTCCGGGCGCCACAGCACGATGTCGGCCATCTTGCCGGGCTCCAGGGAGCCGATCTCGTGCGAGAGGCCGTGCGCGATGGCGGGGTTGATGGTCAGCTTCGCCATGTAGCGCAGGACGCGCTCGTTGTCGTGGCCGACGCCCGGGTCGCCGAGCTCGCCCTTCATCTTCCCGGCCATCGCGAACGTCCGGCGCACGGTCTCGCCCGCGCGCCCCATGCCCTGCGCGTCCGACGACGTGATGCCGATCGCGCCCAGGTCGTGCAGCACGTCCTCGGCGCCCATCGTCCCGGCGCGGATCCGGTCGCGGGCCATCGCGGCGTCGCCGGGCAGGTCCGTCTTCAGGTCGTGGACGGAGACGATCATCCCGTAGTGCTCGGCGACGGCGTCCCGGCCGAACGGGAGGGTGGGGTTGGTGGAGGACCCGATGACGTTCGGAACTCCCGCCATCTTCAACACATTTGGCACGTGGCCGCCGCCGCAGCCCTCGATGTGGAAGGCGTGGATGGTCCGCCCTTCGAGGACCTTGAGCGTGTCCTCGACCGAGAGACACTCATTCAACCCGTCGCTGTGCAGGGCGACTTGGACGTCGTGCTCCTCGGCGACGCGCAGCGCCGTGTCCAGAGCGCGGGTGTGCGCGCCCATGTCCTCGTGCACCTTGAACCCGCACGCGCCGCCCTCGGCGAGGGCCTCGACCAGCGGGGCGCCGTCGGAGGACGAACCCCGGCCCAGAAAGCCGATGTTGACGGGCCAGGCGTCGAAGGCGGAGAAGGCGTGCTTGAGCGCCCAGGGCGAGTTGACCCCGACGCCCCAGACCGGGCCGAACTCCTGGCCGATGATCGTGGTGACGCCGGAGGCGAGCGAGGCCTCCATGATGCGCGGCGACAGCAGGTGCACATGAGTGTCGACGGCTCCGGCGGTGGCGATCATGCCCTCGCCGGACACGATCGTCGTGCCCGTGCCGACCACGACGTCGACACCGTCCATCGTGTCCGGGTTGCCGGCCCGCCCGACGGCGTGAATGCGGCCCTCGCGGATCCCGATGGAGACCTTCCTGATCCCGAGCGCGGCGTCGATCACCACGACGTTGCTGATCACGATGTCGCAGGTGTCGCGCACGGCGGCGGCCTTCAGGTGCAGGCCGTCGCGCGCGGTCTTGCCGAATCCGGCGAGGAACTCGTCCCCGTAACTCTGCGAGTCGGACTCGACCTTGATGGTCAGCCCCGAGTCCCCGAGCCGGACGCGGTCACCGGCGCGCGGGCCGTGCGTCCCCGCGTACTCGTACGGGGTCAGCCGGCGGGCTTCGGCGGCGTGGCCTCCGGGGCGGCTCATCGGTTGTCCTCCTCAGTGGTTACGCCCAGATATCCGCAGGCGGCGGCGCGGCGCAGCGCCTCCTCGCGGGCGCCGGGAGCGTCCAGCGGGCCGTCGACGAGGCCCGCGAACCCGATGGCGACCCGGGCCCCGCCGATCGGCAGCAGCCCGACGTCCTGGATCTCCCCCGGCCCGAACCGCACCGACGACCCCGCGGGCACCGCGAGCCGCATGCCGTAGGCCTTGTCCCGTACGAAGTCCAGGCGCGGGTTGGCCTCGAAGAAGTGGAAGTGGGAGGTGACGGAGACGGGCACGGTCGCCGTGTTGGTGACGGTGAGCGTCAGCTCGGGCCGCGGGTCCTCGTGCTCGGGGCCCGGCAGCAGGGCGCCGGGCGCCGCGTCCCCTTCAGTGGCACCGATCGGGTCGCTCACGACCGCGAGCCGCGAGCCGTCGTCGAAGACCGCCTCCACGTGCACCTCGGTCACCACGTCGGCGACGCCCGGCAGCACGTCCTCGGGCCCGAGCGCGGAGCGCGCCGCCTCGATCGCCTCGGCGAGCCGCTTCCCGTCGCGGGCCGCCTCGCAGACGGTGTCCGCGATCAGGGCGGTCGCCTCCGGCACGTTCAGCCGCAGGCCGCGGGCCTTGCGGGCCCGGGCGAGCTCGGCGGCGCCGAACAGCAGCAGCCGGTCGCGTTCCGTGGGGGTCAGTCTCACGCCGTCACGCCTCCTCGTCGAACTTAGAACGCCACTCTAAACGTTGTCGTCGCACGTAGACAGCCCTGGGCGCGCCCCGTGAGCCGCCACACATAGAGCGCAGCTCTAAACCAGACGCCCCCACCGCCCCTTCCCGTCCCGTCCCCGGGGGCTCCGCCCCCGGACCCCCGCGCCTCAATCGCCGGCGGGGCTTGATAGATCAAGCCCCGCCGGCGATTGAGGCGGCCCGTCCGGCAGGACTTTCGGGAAGGGGTGGGGTGGGGGCCCAGGAATTTGCGCCCACCACGGCAACCATTCGCCCCGGAGTTCGGTCTCGGACATCGGGAAGGCTCCCTGTCATCGAGCAGGGACCTCACGGGGAGGCAGGACACGCATGACGGACACCACGGGAGCCGAGGGCTCCACCAGATCCGCGGCCAGGACGAACGCGATCCGCGCGGCCAAGTACACGGCCGCCGGCCTGCTGCGCTGCGGACAGGTTCTGCTCATCGTCCTCGGCGCACTGGGACAGGCCTCGAAGAAGGGCTCGGGCAGCCGGTCGAGCAGCTCCGACGACGGGAGCTGACAGGACCCGGGACATACGTCGGCCCCCGTCCCGCGGCGTGCGGGACGGGGGCCGACGGCCAGATACGAGACGCGGACTAGCCCAGCTCGTGCATCCAGCCGTGCTTGTCCTCGGACTTGCCGCGCTGGATGTCCAGGAGCGCGTTGCGCAGCTTCATCGTGACCTCGCCGGCCTCGCCGCCGGACTGCGTCCACTCGGCGCCCGCGCGCTTGACCGTGCCGACGGGCGTGATGACGGCGGCGGTGCCGCAGGCGAAGACCTCGGTCAGCTCGCCGGACTCGGTGGCGGACTGCCACTCGTCGATGGAGATGCGGCGCTCCTCCGACTCGTAGCCGAGGTCGCGGGCGACCTGGAGCAGCGAGTCACGGGTGACGCCCGCGAGCAGCGAACCGGTGAGGGTCGGCGTGACGATCTTGTTCCCGTACACGAAGTACAGGTTCATGCCGCCCAGCTCCTCGACCCACTTGTGCTCGACGGCGTCGAGGTAGGCGACCTGGTCGCAACCCTTGGCGGCGGCCTCGGCCTGCGCGAGCAGGGACGCCGCGTAGTTGCCGCCGGTCTTGGCATCGCCGACGCCGCCGGGGACGGCGCGCACGCGGTCCTCGGAGAGCCAGATGGAGACGGGCTTCACGCCGCCGGAGAAGTACGCGCCGGCGGGCGAGGCGATGACGATGAAGAGGTACTCGTTGGCGGGCTTCACGCCCAGGCCGATCTCCGTCGCGATCATGAACGGACGCAGGTAGAGGGACTCCTCGCCGCCGTGCGCGGGCACCCAGTCCTTGTCCTGCTGGACGAGCAGGTCACAGGCCTCGACGAAGGTCTCGACCGGCAGCTCGGGCATGCCGAGGCGCCAGGCGGAGTGCTGGAAGCGCTTGGCGTTCATGTCGGGCCGGAAGGTGGCGACGGTGCCGTCGGGCTGACGGTAGGCCTTGAGGCCCTCGAAGATCTCCTGCGCGTAGTGCAGGACGTTCGTGGCCGGGTCGAGGGAGAGCGGTCCGTAGGGCACCAGCTGCCCGTCGTGCCAGCCCCGCCCCTCGGTCCACTTGACCGTCACCATGTGATCGGTGAAGTGGCGGCCGAATCCCGGGTTGGCCAGGATCTCCTCGCGCTGCGCGGCGGACAGCGGGGTGGCGGTGGGCTTGAGCTCGATCGTGGGCGTCGTCATGGTTGCGTGTCCTTCACCGTTGGTTGTGACGGACCGCGTTCACGCCTGCACTCCTGGTACTAGGACGTCCGAGCTTCCACGTACATCGCGGCCCCACGTTCGATTATCGCGCGAGGCGGGGTGTGCTCGGAAATTGCCCTGTTGAGTACGGGTACGCGAAGCGGCCCATGGGTTGATGGTCGCACCCAGGGGCCGCACAGGAACAGCCGCCGGGTGCTGTATGCGACCCGGCGGCTGCTGCCGTAATGGTGAGCGCCGGGTCAGCCGGCTACTACTCGGGCGACGAGGGCGTCACCGATCTCGTCGGTGGAGCGCACGGAGTCGCCGCGCTCGCCGAGGTCCGCGGAGACCGCGGTCTCGATGCGCGCGGCCTCGGCCTCGTAGCCGAGGTGGCGCAGGAGGAGGGCGACCGAGAGGATCGTGGCGCTCGGGTCGGCCTTGCCCTGGCCCGCGATGTCCGGGGCCGAGCCGTGCACGGGCTCGAACATGGACGGGAACTCGCGGCTCGGGTTGATGTTCCCGGAGGCCGCGACGCCGATGCCGCCGGAGACGGCCGCGGCGAGGTCGGTGATGATGTCGCCGAAGAGGTTGTCGGTGACGATCACGTCGAAGCGGGCCGGGTCGGTGACGAGGTAGATCGTCGCGGCGTCGACGTGGATGTAGTCGGTGGTGACCTCGGGGAACTCCTTGGCCACCTTGTTGAAGATGTTCGTCCACAGGTGGCCCGCGAAGGTCAGCACATTGTTCTTGTGGACCAGCGTGAGCTTCTTGCGGGGGCGGGCCTGGGCGCGGGCGAACGCGTCACGGACCACGCGCTCCACACCGAACGCGGTGTTGACGGAGACCTCGGTGGCGACCTCGTGCTCGGTGCCCTTGCGGATCGTGCCGCCGTTGCCCGTGTACGGGCCCTCGGTGCCCTCGCGGACGACGACGAAGTCGATGTCCGGCTCGCCCGCGAGCGGGGTCGAAACACCCGGAAGGAGCTTCGACGGACGCAGGTTGACGTGGTGGTCGAACGCGAAGCGGAGCTTGAGCAGGAAGCCGCGCTCCAGGACGCCGGACGGCACCGACGGGTCGCCGATGGCGCCGAGCAGGATCGCGTCGTGCTTCTTGAGCGAGTCGAGGTCGGCGTCGGTGAGGGTCTCACCGGAGGCGTGGTAGCGCTTGGCGCCGAAGTCGTACTCCTCGGTCTCCAGCTTCACATCCTGCGGAAGGACGGCGGAGAGGACCTTGAGACCCTGGGCCACGACCTCCTGGCCGATGCCGTCACCGGGGATCACTGCGAGATTGATGCTGCGAGACATGCGAGCACCGTACTCCTCGTCCCATGGGATGACACGCGGTGTCCATGATGTGGACGGCTGCCGAGTCGCCGCTTTCTGTTCACCCTTACGTATGGCGGTAGTTGGAAGTTACTGGGAAGTTCCCTCTCATGACCACCGCTCCTGACACCCCCAATGTCGGCATCCCCGAACACCTCGCCCGGCGCCTGAGCATGCCCGAGCAACACGATTACCTGCGGCGGAAGTTCAGCAGGCGCCGCGCCCTGACGGGGGCCGCGGCCTCGGTGGGCGGGGCCGCGCTGCTCGGCGGTGGCTCGGCGACGGGCGCGTACGCGGCGCCGCTGCTGCCGTCGCGGGCGGCCGCGGCTCAGGTGGACGGCTCCCTCGTGGCCCCCTTCGGCCGGCATCTCGCCTTCGGCGCGGACCCGAAGACGCAGATGCGGATCTCGTGGCAGGTGCCGTTCGCGGTCAAGAATCCGTATCTGCGGGTGGGGTCGAAGCCCTGGGAGCTGAGCCGGAAGATCCCGGCGGAGGTGCGCGCCCTGCACACGCCGTCCCTGTCGAAGAAGCTCCCCGAGGTCGAGCAGCTCTATCTGCACGCGGCGCTCGACAACCTCAGGCCCGGCACGACGTACTACTACGGCGTCGGCCACGACGGCTTCGACCCGGCGGACGCGGAGCGCCTGGGCACGCTCGGCACGTTCCGTACGGCGCCGGCCGCCCCGGAGTCGTTCGTCTTCACGGCCTTCGGCGACCAGGGCGTCAGCTACGACGCGCTCGCCAACGACCAGGTGATCCTCGGCCAGAACCCGTCCTTCCACCTGCACGCGGGCGACATCTGCTACGCCGACAGCAGCGGCCACGGCAAGGAGTCGGACACGTACGACGCGCGCGTGTGGGACCAGTTCCTCGCGCAGACGGAGACGGTCGCGAAGTCGGTGCCGTGGATGGTGACGACCGGGAACCACGACATGGAGGCCTGGTATTCGCCGAATGGCTACGGCGGCCAGAGCGCTCGCTGGTCGCTGCCCGAGAACGGCCCGGACCCGGAGAAGGCGCCCGGCGTCTACTCCTTCACGTACGGCAGTGTCGGCGTGGTCGCGCTCGACGCGAACGACGTCTCGTACGAGATCCCCGCCAACAAGGGCTACCTGGACGGGAAGCAGACCGCCTGGCTCGACAAGCGGCTCGGTGAGCTTCGGGCGCGGGACGACATCGAGTTCGTGGTCGTCTTCTTCCACCACTGCGCGTACTCGACGTCGACGCACGCCTCGGACGGCGGGGTGCGCGACGCGTGGGTGCCGCTGTTCGCCAAGCACCAGGTGGATCTGGTGATCAACGGGCACAACCACGTCTACGAGCGCACCGACGCGATCAAGGGCAACGGGAACGGGGAGGTCGGCAAGCCGGTGCCGGTCGGCGCGTCGACCGATCCGACGCGCGACGGCATCGTGTACGTCACCGCGGGCGGCGCCGGCAAGGACCTCTACGGCTTCGGGCCGGGCGTGAAGGACAGCTACGAGGGCAACGTGAACGACCGGGAGTCGATCGTCACCTTCCACTGGACCACGTCACGCCTGCCCGACCCGGACACCGTGGAGTGGTCCCGGGTGCGGTACACCGGCTTCTCGTTCCTCGCGGTGGAGGTGGACAAGGGCCGGATGAAGGTGTCGGCGCTGGCCGAGACCGGCGAGCGCATCGACCACTTCGAGGTGAAGAGGGGGTCCTGAGAGCGGTTTCCGGGAGGGGTCCTGAGGCGGCTCAGTGTCCGGTCTCGCCGCCGTTGTCCCTGCGGTCCAGCGCGCGCTGGAGGGCGGCGGCCGCGGTCCTGGCGGCCTGGCGGTCGGCTTCGCTCGACGGGGAGACGTGACGGACTCGGCGGCGGACGGGCGTCGCAGTGGCCATGAGGGATCGACTCCTTGAGATCCGTGGGAATCCTCGCGCGCCAATGTGCGCAAGGGGATTTCGAGGCGCCGGAAGGGCGGGAAGCAGGAGCTGCAGGGGTTGCCTGCCAGGTGCTCCGGCTCGCGGCCGCCATTCGCCGGATCGGGCGAGTCGTTCGGCTTCTACAAAGCTAGGACAGGTCTCTGCTTCTGTCTCCACAATTACTCGGACTTCCTACTATCTGAGACGGACCTCACCTCACCCGTCCCACCAGTCACTGTGTGCGCACTGGTTCCTGGGCGTGGCCGAGAGCCAGCGCGACCACCTCTTCGAGGCCCAGCCCGCCGCCCCGCTCGAACGCCGCCTCGTACCCCTGGTCTCCGAGGGACTCGCGGGCGAGCGCGACGGCGGTGTCGTGCGGCGCGTTGAAGTACACGGAGCCGAACAGGGGCAGGCCCACCCGGTCCCAGATCCGGCGCGCCGCGCCCTGGAGCACGGCCGCCTGCTCGCAGTCGCCGCGCGAGGCCCACAGCAGGGCGATGACCTCGACGGGCAGCACGACCCCGACCAGGTCGCGGAACTCGTAGTTGATGACCAGGCAGTCGTCGGCCAGACGCATGGCCTCCTCGCTGCGGCCCCCGGCCCAGGCGGCGAAGGAGAGGACGTAGAGGGCGTAGGCCTTCGCCCAGCGTTCGCCGTGCTCCTCGCAGGTGGCGCGGGCCTCCTCGCACAGCGGGACGGCCGCCGCGAGGTCGCCCTGGAACGCGAGGGCCATGGCCAGCTCGATGCGGGCCATCATGACGTTGCTGTCGAGCTCGCCCAGCTCGGCGTAGCTGGCCAGCGACGCCCTGAAGTACCGCTCCGCCGTGGCGTGTTCGTCGCGCATCAGCGCGGCGCACCCCAGGCGGTGGGTGGAGTACGCGTACGCCTCGTCGTCATCGGCGCGCAGGGATTCGGCCCTGCACTCGGTGAGCATGGCCGCGGCGGGCCGCGCGTCCCCCTGGAGGATGGCGATGTAGCCGCCGACCCACAGCGCCTTGAGCCGCTCCGGGTGCGGCCCCGGGACCGCGGCGAGCGCGCGGTCGACCCAGTAGCGGCCGTCGCTGAGGAGCCCGCAGCCGACCCAGTAGAACCAGAGCGTCCCGGCGAGCCGCGCCCCGGCCCGCTCCTGGCCCGGTGTGGACAGGGCGAAGTCGAGCGCGGCGAGGAGCTGTGCGTGCGCGCGCCGGGTGGTGCGGAACACGGCGGTCTGGCCGGGACCGAACCACACCGCCTCGCCCTGCACGGCGAACTCCTGGCACCAGGCGAGATGGCGGGCGCGCACGCACTGCTCCTCGCCGAGCCGCCGCAGCCACTCGGCGCCGTAGCCCCGGACGGTGTCGAGCTGCCTGAACTTCTCGCCGCCCGGGCCGTCTTCGCGTACGAGCAGGGATTTCTCCACGAGTCCCAGGAGCAGGGGGCCGATGGCCGAGCGCTCCAGGGCGGCGTCGGCGCACACCTTCTCGGCGGCTCCCCGGGAGAAGCTGCCGGCGAAGACGGAGAGGCGGGCCCAGAGCAACCGCTCGGCGGGCAGGCAGAGTTCGTGGCTCCAGCCGATGGTCGTCCGCAGCGTGCTGTGCCGGCCGGTGTACTCCGGCTCGTCGCGGACGAGCTGGAAGCGGTCCTCCAAAAGCGCGAGGAGTTCCTCGGTCTCCTCTCCGCGCAGCCGCCCCGCCGCGAGTTCGATCGCGAGCGGAATGCCGTCGAGGCGCGCGCAGATCCGCTCCACCACCGGCCTGGCGCGGGCGGTGATCCGGAACTCCGGGTGGGCCGCGTGGGCGCGCTGCGCGAAGAGCCGCACCGCGTCGGCCGCGACGGACATCGGCGCGACGGCGAAGATCTCCTCCCCCGCCAGGCCGAGGGGCTGCCTGCTGGTGGCGAGGATGTGCAGCCCGGGGGCCGCGGCGAGGAGCCGCGCGGCGAGCTCCGCGCAGGCCTCGATGAGGTGTTCGCAGGTGTCGAGGACGAGCAGCAGGTGCTTGTCGGCGAGGTGCCCGGTGAGCACCTCGTGCTGGGGCCTGGTCGTGTGGTCGGTGGCGTGCAGGGCCGTGGTGACCGCGTGCACGAGCAGTTCGGGGTCCTGGAGTTCGTGGAGCTCGACGCACCAGGCGCCGTCGGCGAACCCGTCCGCGACGTCGGCCGCGGCACGTAGGGCGAGGCGGGTCTTCCCGATCCCGCCGAGCCCGGTGACCGTCACCAGCCGGGAGCGCGCACTCAGCTGTCGCAACCGGGCGAGTTCGTGGCGGCGTCCGATGAATGGGGTGTGCTCCGTCGGCAGCTGGTGGGCCACGATTACCTCGTCTCGCGCAGATCACTTCGTGTGCGGTATTCATCGATTCCGGGAATACGGACCGCCTGGGAACCTCGGGTCAACCGAGGGCTGTGCGACCGAAATTGGCCGTCTTCCGCCCGAATATCTCCGTAGTCGACCAGAAGGAGTGCGGCATCGTCTTTCGGTCGCCCCTTCACATGGCGGATCAGGTCCGCCGAGAGCGCGTCGAGGAACGTCCCGGGATCGCGGTCGTAAAGGGCCACCGCGCGTTCCGCGAGCGGATAGAACTCCCCGCTGCCGCTCCGCGCCTCGGTGACTCCGTCGGTGTAGAGCAGCAGCCGGTCGCCCGCGGCGAGGGACATCGTGCTCGACCGGCACCACTCGTTCTGCAGCCGGATCAGGCCGAGCGGCGGTGACGGCGGCACGGAATCCACGAAGGTGGCGCGGCGCCCGCGGATCAGCAGGGGCGGCGGGTGGCCGCAGCAGACCAGTTCGAGCTCTCCGTCGTCGCCGTTCGTGCCGAGCAGCAGCGCGGTGACGAAGTCCTCGCTGTGCTCACGGCGGGCCAGCGCCGCGTCCATACGCTGGGCCACCACGGTCAACCGGGCCTCGCACTGGACCAGTTCGCGGTAGGCGCCGAGGGCGTCCAGGGCGGTGCCGACCGCCGGCATGCCGCTGCCCATCACGTCGCCGATGAGCAGCCGCACCCCGAAGGGCGTACCGGCGACGTCGTAGATGTCCCCGCCGATCCGGGCCTCGCGCTGCGCCGCCAGGTAGCGGACCTCCGTGCGCAGCCCGCCCACCCGGCCCGGCAGCGGGCGCAGCAGCCCCTCCTGGAGGGTGCGCGTCACCGTCCGCAGTGAATGGAGCGCCCGCGCCTGATGACGGAGCCGCACCACGGCGGCGCCGATCGCCGCCAGTAACAGGAAACAGAAGAGAACAGTTGTGCCATGGCTCGCGAGTTCCCCGGAAATTCGGCGCGCGTCCTCTCCGAAGGTCGTGCCCACGCCTGTGCCCGTACCCGGTGAAAGGAATCGCATTTCTTCTTGCGAAGTCATCTCTTCTTGAGAAGTCATCATCGTCGCGCCAGCTCTGTCGGCCGAGGGGGCGTTCGGGACTTTAGAGCACAACTCCGCGCCGCACGAGAGAATTGGCATATCCCGAATCCGTGCCAACCGGGAATCGACCCTCGGGTCACACCTGCCTCACATGCCCATGCCGCCGTCGACCGGAAGCCCCGCGCCGGTGATGAAGCGGGCGGCGTCGGAGGCGAGGAAGACGACCGCGTCGGCCATGTCCGTGGCCTCGCCGAGCCGCCCGAGCGGGGTCCGTGCGATGACGTCCCCCACGGCCGCCTCCGCGCTCGGCCACAGCCCCAGGGTCTCCATGTCCCGGGCGAGGCGGGTACCCATCGCCGTGGGAACCAGGCCCGGGTAGAGGCAGTTGACCCGCACGCCGTAACCCAGCTTGCCGGACTCCAGGGCGGCCACCCGGGTCAGCCGGTCGACCGCGGACTTCGTCGCGGCATATCCGGCGATGCCGGGGAAGGGGATCGTCGCGGCCACCGACGAGATGTTGACGACCGCACCGCCCCGGCCGGCCCGGCCGCCCGGGCGCATCGCCCGGAAGGCGTGCTTGAGGCCGAGCGCGACGCCGAGGACGTTGACGTCGAGCATCCTGCGGAGGTCTTGCGGGTCGAGGTCGACGACAAGACCCGAGATCTCGACACCGGCGTTGTTGACGAGGACGTCGAGGCCGCCGAGCTCGTCCACGGCGCGGCCGACGGCCGTCTCCCAGCTCTCGTCGTCGGCCACGTCGAGCGGGACGAACGTCGCCGCGCCGCCCGCCTTCTGCAACGTCTCGGCGGCGGCGCGGCCCGCGTCCTCCTGGATGTCGGCGATGACGACGGCGGCACCCTCGCACACGAGCGCCTCGGCCGCGGCCGCCCCGAGCCCCTGGGCGCCCCCTGTCACCAGCGCCTTGCGTCCCGTCAGATCGCACGCGTTCATGGCGGTCCCCTTCTGCTTCTGCCGAGCGGACGCATCATGTGATGCGGGTCACAGTAAAGCCCTTCGTCGGCCGCCCGGACCGCCCATGGCACCAACTACCCGAATCTGCCCGGGAGTTGCTTGGAACGGTGCTACGGTGCGGACCTTTCGCCGACGCCCGGACATGGCGCTCCCCGCGGCATGGCGCGGTCGCCGCCCACGTCCCACGATGGAGCCAGTACCGGCCGGGCCGCGATGGCCGGGCCGACCCTGGGGAGGAGTCCCACCATGCGCGTCATCAGTCAGCGCCGGCTCGGCGGACCCGAGGTGCTCGAAGTGGTGGAGGTGGAGCGGCCCGAGCCGCGGGCGGGCGAGGTACTGGTCCGGGTGCGGGCCGTGGGGGTGAACCCGGTGGACCGGCTGGCGCGCTCCGGCGACGCGCCGCTCTTCGGCGATCCGCCGTTCACGCTCGGCTGGGACGTCTCGGGCGTCGTCGAGTCGGCGGGCCAGGACGTCACCGAATTCCGGCCGGGCGACGAGGTGTTCGCCATGATCCGGGGCGGGGGCTACGCCGAGTACGTCGTGATCCGCACCGAACAACTGGCGCCCAAGCCGGGCAATGTCGATCACGTCCAGGCGGCGGCGTTGCCCGCGGCGGCGCTCACCTCATGGGCCGCGCTCGTCGACATCGGGCAGATAGGTCCCGGTCGGCGGGTGCTGATCCATGCGGCGGGCGGCGGCGTCGGGCACGTGGCGGTGCAGATCGCCAAGGCCGAGGGGGCGTACGTGATCGCTACCGCGGGCGCCGACAAGCACGACTTCCTGCGCGAACTCGGCGTCGACGAGCCCATCGACTACACGACCACGGACTTCGCCCACTCCCTGCGTGACGTGGACGTGGCCCTCGACCTGATCGGTGGCGACTACGGCCCGCGCACCCTGGTCACCCTGCGCCCCGGTGGCCTCCTGGTCTCGGCGATGCTCTGGGACCCCGGCGTCACCCAGGAGGACGCCGAGACCCGCGGCGTCCGCTTCGCCTCCATCTCGGTCCAGCCCTCGGGCGGCACCCTGCGCAAGGTCGCGGCCCTGATGGCGGCGGGCCGCCTCCGCGCCCACGTCTCGGCGACCCTCCCCCTGGAGGAAGCCCCCAAGGCCCACGAACTGGGCGCCTCGGGCCACACCCAGGGCAAGATCGTCCTGACGGTGCCCTGAACGGCACCGGGACGGGCCCCGTCGTGAGGGATGCGCGGCACCGTGGCGCCGCCTTGCCCACCCTGCCGCCCAAGGCGGCAGATTGCCCAAGGCGACGAGGGCCGACCGAAGCCCCCGGAGGGGGCGGGTGGACAATTCCAGCCCCGCCGGCGTTTGAGGCGCGGGGGCCGGGGCGGAGCCCCGTGGCGTAGGGACGGTCCACGCAAAGCCGCCCCCGGTCGAGGGAACACCTCGACCGGGGGCGGCACCGCTACAGAGGCGCTCAGCCCATGTGCGGGTACACGTAGTCCGTCGGCGGAACCAACGTCTCCTTGATGGCCCGCGTCAGCGTCCACCGCTGCAGGTTCTGCGGCGCCCCCGCCTTGTCACACGTACCGGACGCACGCCCACCACCGAACGGCTGCTGCCCCACAACCGCCCCGGTCGACTTGTCGTTGATGTAGAAGTTGCCCGCGGCGTACCGCAGCTTCTCCATCGTGTGGGCCGCGGCCGCCCGGTCGTTCGCGACGACCGAGCCGGTGAGCGCGTAGTCCGACGCCGACTCCATCTGCTCCAGCATGGCGTCGTACTGGTCGTCCTCGTACACGTGCACGGCGAGGAACGGACCGAAGTACTCCGTGGAGAACACCTCGTTGGCCGGGTCCGAGCACTCGACGACCGTCGGACGCACGAAGTAGCCGACGGAGTCGTCGTACGTACCACCGGCGACGATCGTGCAGGACTCGTCGGACTTCGCCCGGTCGATCGCCGCCTTGTTCTTGGCGAACGCACGGTCGTCGATGAGCGCGCCGATGAAGTTCGACAGGTCGGTGACGTCACCCATCTTGATGCCGTCGACCTCGGCCGCGAACTCCTCCTTGAACCCGTCGTTCCAGATGGAGGCCGGGATGTACGCACGCGAGGTCGCCGAGCACTTCTGGCCCTGGAACTCGAAGGAGCCACGGGTCAGGGCCGTCTTGAGGACGGCACGGTCGGCGCTCGGGTGCGCGACGACGAAGTCCTTGCCGCCGGTCTCGCCGACGAGCCGCGGGTAGGTGCGGTACTTCTCGATGTTGTTGCCGACCGTCTTCCACAGGTGCTGGAAGGTCTTGGTCGAACCGGTGAAGTGGATACCGGCCAGGTCACGGTGGTTGAGCGCGACCTCGGACACGGCGAGACCGTCACCCGTCACCAGGTTGATGACACCCTTCGGCAGGCCGGCCTCCTCCAGGAGCTGGAGCAGCAGCACCGCGGCGTGGGTCTGCGTCGGGGACGGCTTCCACACGACGACGTTGCCCATCAGCGCCGGCGCGGTCGGCAGGTTGCCCGCGATGGCCGTGAAGTTGAACGGCGTGATCGCGTAGACGAAGCCCTCGAGCGGGCGGTGGTCCATGCGGTTCCACACGCCCGTGGAGTTCGCCGGCGGCTGCTCGGCGAGCAGGTTGCGGGCGTAGTGGACGTTGAAGCGCCAGAAGTCGATGAGCTCACAGGGAGTGTCGATCTCGGCCTGCTGCGCGGTCTTCGACTGGCCGAGCATCGTCGAGGCGGCCATCGTCTCGCGCCACTTCGTGGACAGCAGCTCGGCGGCGCGCAGGATGATCGCGGCGCGGTCGTCGAAGGACGTCGCGCGCCAGGCCGGGGCGGCGGCCAGGGCGGCGTCGATCGCGTCCTGGGCGTCCTGCTCGGTGGCGTTGGCGTACGTACCGATGACGGACTTGTGGTTGTGCGGCTGCACGACGTCGAAGCGCTCGCCGCCGCCCATCCGACGTACGCCGCCGATGGTGCAGGGCAGCTCGATCGGGTTGTCGGCCAGCTCCTTGAGCTTGGCCTCCAGGCGGGCGCGCTCCGGGGAACCGGGGGCGTAGCCGTGCACCGGCTCATTGACCGGGGCGGGGACCTGGGTCACGGCGTCGAGGGTCATGGGTCCGTATCTCCTTCGGGGGTCGGGGAGTTGGGGACGGAACGGGAAGCTTGGTGGGGTCGGGCCCGGTGTTCGGCCCTGGGGTCAGCCCTTGGTGAGGACCGAGCGGGCGAAGAAGAGCAGGTTGGCCGGCTTCTCCGCGAGGCGGCGCATGAAGTATCCGTACCAGTCGGTGCCGTACGCGGTGTAGACACGCATCCGGTGCCCCTCGGCGGCGAGCCGCAGGTGCTCGTCGCTGCGGATCCCGTACAGCATCTGGAACTCGTACTCGTCCAGCTTGCGCCCGGCCTGCCGCGCGAGCTCCTGGGCGATGGCCACGAGCCGCGGGTCGTGGGACCCGATCATCGGGTACCCGGCGCCCTCCATGAGGATGCGCATGATCCGCACGTACGCCTTGTCGATCTCGGCCTTGTCCTGGTACGCGACCTCGGCGGGCTCCTTGTAGGCGCCCTTCACGATGCGCACGCGGCTTCCGGCGGCGGCGAGGCGGCGGGCGTCGTCCTCGGTGCGGAACAGGTACGCCTGGATGACGCAGCCGGTCTGCGGGAAGTCCTTCCGCAGCTCCTCGTGGATGGCGAACATCGAGTCGAGGGTGGTGTGGTCCTCGGCGTCGAGGGTGACCGTGGTGCCGATCTTCGCGGCGGCCTCGACGACCGGGCGGACGTTGGCGAGGGCCAGCTCGTGGCCGCCCTCCAGCGCCTGTCCGAACATCGACAGCTTCACGGACATCTCGGCCTTGGTGCCGAGGCCCAGCTTCTCGAGCCGTCCGACCAGCTCCAGATAGGCGTCGCGCGCGGCCTGCGACTGCTCGACGGTGGTGATGTCCTCACCGACGACGTCGAGCGTGACCTCAAGGCCCTTGGCGGCGGCGTCCTCGATGATCGGCACGACGTCGTCGACCGACTCACCGGCGATGAAGCGGTCGACGACCTGCTTGGTGCCCGGCGCCGCCGACACGAAAGCGCGCATCTTGTCGCTGCGCGACGCGGCGAGGATCAAGGGAGCCAGCACGGGGCACCTCCACGGATCACGAGTTGAGAGCGGGTGGGAACGGACCACTGATTCAGTACGTCAAAAGGTCTATTTCCGTGCGTAACGGGACGGCACGGAGAACCACTCAGAAATCTAAGGATCCCTCCGATCCTGTGCCATCGACACCTGTCACGCATCTGTGGCCGCCACCTCAGACATCTGTATGAAGAGGGGCCCGGGATGGGTGAGAATGGCGGGGTGAAAGGCGATTACCAGGACCTGGTCGACGAGATCTCGGCGCTGCTCGGCGCCCCGGCGACCCTCGAGAACCGCGACTTCCGCCTCATCGCCTTCGGCGCCCAGGCCAGCGCCGACGACGACACCGACGGCTTCGACGAGGCGGCGCTCGACCCGGTGCGCACGCGCTCGATCCTGACGCGCGGCTCGACCTCGGCGGTCCGCTCCTGGTTCGAGGGCTTCGGCATCGCGAGCGCCAAGGAGCCGGTCCGGATCCCGGCGACCCCGGAGGCCGGCGTCTACCGCGGCCGCGTCTGTCTGCCCGTACGCCATCACGGTTTCGTCCTCGGCTACGTATGGCTGCTCGACGACGATCCGGGTCCCACGGATGAGCAGCTCGATGCGGCGATGGAGGTGGCGGGCCGGATCGGCGCGCAGCTCGCCGACGAGGCGCAGGCGGGCGCGGACCTGACCCGCGAGTTCCACTCCGTGCTCACGGCGGAGCGGGGCTGGCAGCGGGACATGGCGGTGGCGGCGCTGCGCACGGCGCTCGGCGACCGGGCGCCCGGCCTGCACACGGTGGTCTGCGTCGCTCCGTGGCCATCCGCGGACCCCGACGACGCTCCTTCTGTACGCACCATTCCGGCGGCGGACGCGCTGTGCACGGTCCCGTGGGGGGTGACGGGCCAGTGCCTCGCCCTGCTGGTGCGGCTGCGCTCGCGCGAGGCCCTGGCGCCCGCGCTGACCGCGGCGGCGAAGCTGCGCGCCCGCGCGGGTGCCCCGGTGGCGGCGGGCATCGGCGCCGCGCGCGACGACCTCGCCGAACTGGCCACGGCCTGGCAGGAGGCGACGGCCGCGGCCCGCGCGGCGCTGGCCGACCCGCGCCTCGGCCCGGACGCGCAATGGTCGTCGATCGGCCCCTACCGGCTGCTGACCGCGCTCCCCGCGGAGGCCGCGCACGACCCCGCGGTCGCACCCCTGCTCTCCCCCACCCACCGTCAACTGGCGCGCACCGCCGAGGTGTTCCTCGACTGCGCGGGCCAGGCGGGCCGCACGGCCGCGGCCCTCGGCATCCACCGCCAGACGCTCTACTACCGCCTGTCCCGGGTGGAACAGCTCACCGGCCTCGACCTGGACGAGGGCGAGGACCGGCTGCTGCTGCACATGGGATTGAAGGCGTCACGCCTGTGACAGCTCGAACAGCTGCCGCAGCCCCACGGTGAGCTGCTCGGCGGACGGCGACGTCTCCGGATCGAAGGTGTACTGGGCGACGAGCCCGAGGAACATCACCGACAGGAACCCGCCGAGCGTCGCCACCTGCGGATCGTCGGCCGGCGGCTCCTCCCCCATGATCATGCCGATGAAGCCGCGCCCGGCCTCCGTCTGAGCCTGCACCAGATACTCCCGCAGGGCGGGCATCTTGTCGCCGAGCGTCAGCAGCTCGATGCTCAGATGCCACATGGAGTCCGGCTTGCCGAGGCCGACGACGACGTTCTCCAACAGGGACTGAAAGCGCTCCAACGAGCCCGGCGCGCCCGCCAGTTCGTGCGGCTCACCCCAGCCCTCCGAGGCCCCTTCGACCAGGGCCACGTACGCCTGCGCGAGCAGCGTGTCCTTCGAGCCGTAGTGGTAGCCGATGGAGGCCAGATTGGTCCCCGACTCCTTGACGATGTCGCGCGCCGTCGTGCGCGCGAACCCCTTCTCCATCAGGCAGCGCTTGGCGCCTTCGAGCAGATCCTCACGATGTCCCATGGCCCCACCATAACCGGGGTTCAGACGCACGTCTTAAACACTCGTACTAGACAAGCGTTTAAGACGCTCGTACAGTTCCTGCCATGACGAACCCGACGAGCACCACCCCACCCGCCGAAACCCTTGCGGGGCGCCGCGAGTGGACCGCCCTCGGCGTGCTGATGCTTCCGCTGCTCCTGGTCTCGATGGACGTCTCCGTCCTCTACTTCGCGATCCCCCAGATCGGCGCCGACCTGGAGCCGAGCGGCACCCAGCAGCTGTGGATCTTCGACATCTACGCGTTCGTGCTCGCCGGCCTGCTGATGACGATGGGCTCGCTCGGCGACCGCATCGGCCGCCGCAAGCTGCTCCTGTTCGGCGCCGCCGCCTTCGGCACCGCCTCGCTCCTGGCCGCGTACGCGAACAGCGCCGAGACGCTCATCGCCGCCCGCGCGCTCCTCGGCGTCGGCGGCGCGACCCTCATGCCGTCCACCATGGCGATCGTCCGCACGATGTTCACCGACCCCGGCCAGCGCGCGAAGGCGATCGGCATGTGGTCCGGCGTCATGACCGGCGGCATCGCGCTCGGCTCGGTGATGAGCGGCGTCCTCGTCGAGCACTTCTGGTGGGGCTCGGTCTTCCTGGTCAACCTGCCCGCGATGGTGCTGCTCCTGGTCCTCGGCCCGATCCTGCTGCCGGAGTCCAAGAACCCGGAGCCCGGCCGCTTCGACCTGCTGAGCGTGCCGCTGTCGATGGCCGCCGTGCTGCCCGTCATCTACGGCATCAAGGAGATCCCGTCCGAGGGCTGGAACGTGCGGTACGTCGTCTCGATCACCGTGGGGCTGCTGTTCGCCACCCTGTTCGTGCACCGCCAGCGCACCATCAAGTCCCCGCTGATCTCTCCGGCCCTGTTCCGTGGCCGCGGCTTCGCCCCCGGCGTCGTCCTGAACCTCGTCTCGTCCTTCGGCATGATGGGCTCGGCGTACTTCACCACCCAGTACCTGCAGTCCGTGCTCGGCAAGAGCTCCATGGCGGCCGCGCTCTGGTCGCTGCTCCCCACGGTCCTGGTCGGGGTGGCGGCCCCCGTCGCCGCGCAGCTCGTCGCGAAGGGTGTGCACCGCGCTCACGTCGTCGCCGGCGGCTTCACCGTCGCCGCCTGCGGATACACGCTTCTTGCCTTCTCCGGCACCGACTCGCTCTGGCTGGTCCTGGCCGGCGCCGGTGTCCTCGCCTCCGGCATCGTCACCGTGATGTCCCAGATGATGGACCTGGCGCTCAGCACCGTCCCGGTCGCCAACTCCGGCTCCGCGGCGTCCCTGTTGGAGACGGGCGCTGAGTTCGGCGGCGCCCTCGGCATGGCCGTCCTGGGCTCCATCGGCACGGCCGTCTACCGCCACGGCGTCCCCGCCGACGCCCCGGCCGCGGCCCACGAGACGCTGGGCGGCGCCCTCGCGGTGGCCGGGCAGCTGCCGGGCGAGGCGGGCCGGGCCCTGACGACCGCCGCACGGGAGGCCTTCACCGACGGCATGCAGGCGGCGGCGATCGCGGGGGCGGTCGTGCTCCTGGCCGCCGCGGTCCTCTCCGTGGCGACCCTGCGCAAGGTGGCGGTGCGCGAGTCCGCGGTGGCGGACGAGGCCGGGGTCCCCGACGCGGCGCCGGAGGAGAAGGCGACGGTCTGACAGCGCCGACAGCCATCCGTCGGCCACGATGCCGGGCGGGCCGGACCACTCCGGCCCGCCCGGCATCACCACGTAGGGAAGCCCGAAGCCTGCACCCAGCGATGACGCCGCCGTACCGTGCCAGGATGGCCCCGTGGCTCAGACATTCGATACGCCGTTCATCGGCCGGGCGGACGAACTCGCCCGGCTCACCGGCGTCCTGGAGCGGGCCGCGGCCGGCGATCCGCGCGCCGTCCTGGTCGCCGGGGACGCCGGCGTCGGCAAGACCCGGGCACTGACGGAGGCCGCCGCGCACGCCGCCGCCACCGGCCTGACCGTTCTCACCGGCCACTGCGTGGACCTCGGCGACGTAGGTCTGCCGTACCTCCCGTTCACGGAGATCCTCGGCGCGGCGGCCGCCGACGACCGGCTCGCCCCGGCCTTCGCCGCGTACCCCGCGGTGGACCGGCTCATCGGCGCGGCCTCGGGGGCGGGCCCCGCGCCCGACCCCGGCAGCCGCCTCCAGCTCTTCGAGGGCGTCGCGGGACTGCTCGCCGACCTGGCCGACCTGACCCCGCTGCTCCTGGTCGTCGAGGACCTCCACTGGGCCGACCAGTCCTCCCGCGACCTGCTCCGCTTCCTGCTCAGCCGGGGCGTCCTGCAACGGCCCGCGCCCGGCGGCCCGCCCCGCCGCCTCGCCGTCTTCGCCTCGTACCGCGCGGACGACCTGCACCGCCGCCACCCCCTGCGGCCGCTGCTCGCCGAGCTGATCAGGCTGCCCGCCGTCGACCGTCTCGACCTGCGCCCGATGGCCGACGCCGACGTGGCCCGGCTCGTGCGCGCGCGCCGCACCGGACCCGTGGCCGACAGCACGGTCCGCCGCATCGTCGAGAGCGCCGAGGGAAACGCCTTCTACGCAGAGGAGTTGCTCGCCGCGCTGCCCGGCGACGGCGAGGGCGCCCACTCACCCGCCATGCCCAGCGGCCTCGCCGACGTGCTGCTCATCCGGATCGAGCAACTCACCGAGACCGCCCAGCAGGTGCTGCGCACGGCGGCCGTCGCGGGCCGCCGTGTCGGGCACGAGCTGCTGCGGTCCGCCGTCCAACTGCCCGAGGAGGAGCTGGAGTCGGCGCTGCGCGAGGCCGTCGGACGCCAGCTCCTCGTGCCGGGCGACGACGGCACGTACTCGTTCCGGCACGCCCTCACCCGCGAGGCCGTGTACGCGGATCTGCTGCCCGGTGAACGGGTCAGGCTGCACGGGCGGTTCGCCGCGCTCCTCGCGGGCGAGGGCCGATCACCACAGAGCGCGGCGGAGCGCGCCCACCACTCGCGCGAGAGCCACGACCTGCCCGACGCGCTCGCCGCCTCCCTGGAGGCCGCCGACCACGCCCAGCGCGTCGGCGCCCCCGCCGAGGAGCTGCGGCACCTGGAGACCGCGCTCGAACTGTGGGCCGTGGTGGACACGTCCGCACGCCCCGAGGCCGGCGACACGGCCACCCTCACCCTGCGCGCCTCGGCCGCCGCCGCCCGCGCGGGCGACCCCCATCGCGCGGTCCAGCTCACCCGCTCCGCGCTCGCCCGGGCCGGCTCCGACGCCGACACCGAACTCGCGGCGCGCGTGCGCTACACCCTCGCGGACAACCTGATCCGGATCGACCACCTGGAAGCCGCGTTCACGTACAGCAGCGAGGCGCTGGCCCTGATCCCGGCCGAACCGCCCTCGGGCACCTGGGTGTGGGCCGCCGCCACCCATGTCCTGGCCGCGCGGCACGTGGGCAGGAACGAGGATGCCGAGCGCGTCGCCCGACAGGCACTGGGCGTCGCCGAGCGGCTCGAACTGACCGACGCCCAGGCCGACTTGACGATCTCGCTGGTCAACCTGGAAGGGCCCAACCGGCGCACACCGCAGGGCCGGGACCGCCTCGTCAGGGCCCGTGAGCTGGCCGGCGCCGCCGGGAACCTCGCGGTGGAGATGCGGGCGCTCTACAACCTCGCCATCGGCTGCTACGAGTCCGGCGACCTGGACGCGTGCCTGCCCTGGCTCGCCGAGGGCCTCGACCGCGCCCGCCGCGCGGGACTGCTCACCTCTCCGTACGCCCTGGAACTGCGCTACCTGCAGTCCCTGCTGCTCTACACGCTGGGCCGCTGGGACGAGTGCGCGCGAGCGGCCGCCGCCGACACCGAACTGCTGCCGCCCGCAGGCGGGTTCGCGATCGCGCCCGCGCTGTACGTGGCCCTGGCCCGCGGCGAGTACGACGCGGCCGCCACCGGGGCCCGGGGGCTGCTCGACCATCACTTCGACTGGATGGCGGCGCTCGTCGCCGCGATCGTGCTGACCGACGCGGCGGCGCTCCGCGGCGACGTCGAGGAATGCGTACGACAGATGCACGCGTCGGTCGAGTCGCTCACCGACGTCTCGGGCGGCACGCGGCCCGACGCCGTGGTCCGGCTCGCCGCGCTCGCCCTGGCGGCGGTCGCGGACGCGGCGGAGGAGGCCCGGCTCTCCGGCGACACGGCGGGCGCGGAGCGCTGGGCGGCTACGGCCACCGAGCTGGTGAAGTTGGCCCGTGACACCGCGGCCCACGGTCAGGACGGCACGGAGCAGGGCCCCGAGGGCCTCGCCTGGCTGGCGCGCGCCGAGGCCGAGCGGGTGCGCGCCGCGACCGGTCCCGACGTCGCGGCGTGGGAGCGGGCCGTGACGGCGTTCGACTACGGGGAGCCGTACGAACTGGCCCGCTGCCAAAGGCGGTTGGCCGAGGCCCTGCTCACCGCGGACCGCCGCGAGGAGGCCGCCGAGCAGGCGTACGCGGCCCGGGACGTGGCCGTACGGCTCGGCGCCGAGCCGCTGCGCGAGGCCCTGGACACCCTGATCCGGCGGGGCCGCCTCGCCGACGCCCCGGCCGCCGGGGACCGCATCGCCGCGCTGACCGCCCGGGAGAGCGACGTGCTGCGGCTGCTCGGCCGGGGGCGCACCAACCGGCAGATCGGCGAGGAGCTGTTCATCAGCGGCAAGACCGCGAGCGTCCACGTCTCGAACATCCTCGCCAAGCTGGGCGCCGCGAGCCGCACCGAGGCCGTGGGCATCGCCTACCGCGAGGGACTGATCGAGCCCGAGGCGTCCTGAACGCGCGAGGGCCGGGTCCCCCGGGGGTGACCCGGCCCTCGCGCGTTCAGGAGCGAAAACCTCAGACGAGGTTGACCGACCGCGCCGAGGTCGCGCCGATCTCCGCCGCCAGCTCGTTCAGGACCGACTGCGGCACCGTGTCGTCCACGGTCAGGACCGCGAGGGCCTCGCCGCCGACATCGGCGCGCGAGACCTGCATGCCGCCGATGTTGATGCCCGCCTCGCCGAGGACGCGGCCCACCGTGCCGACGACGCCCGGACGGTCCTCGTAGCGCAGGACGACCATGTGGTCGGCGAGCGCCAGGTCCACGTCGTACTCGTTGACCGCGACGATCTTCTGCAGGTGCTTCGGGCCCGCGAGCGTGCCGGAGACCGAGACCTCCTGGCCGTTGCCGAGGGTGCCGCGCACGGTGACGACGTTGCGGTGGTCGGGCGACTCGGAGGACGTGGTGAGGCGGACCTCGACGCCGCGCTCCTGCGCGAACAGCGGGGCGTTGACGTACGACACCGTCTCGTCGACGACGTCCTCGAACACGCCCTTGAGCGCGGAGAGTTCGAGCACCTTCACGTCGTGCTGGGTGATCTCGCCGTACACCTCGACGTCGAGGCGGGCCGCGACCTCGCCCGCGAGGGCGGTGAAGATCCGGCCGAGGCGCTCCGCGAGGGGCAGGCCCGGCTTGACGTCCTCGGCGATGACGCCGCCCTGGACGTTCACCGCGTCCGGCACGAGCTCGCCGGAGAGCGCGAGGCGCACCGACTTGGCGACGGCGACGCCCGCCTTCTCCTGCGCCTCGTCCGTGGAGGCGCCGAGGTGCGGGGTGCAGACGACCTGGTCGAACTGGAACAGCGGGGAGTCCGTGCAGGGCTCCTTCGCGTACACGTCGAGACCGGCGCCGGCGACGCGGCCTTCCTTGATCGCCGAGTACAGCGCCTCTTCGTCGACGATCCCGCCGCGCGCGGCGTTGACGATGCGCACGTTCGGCTTGACCTTGTGCAGCGCCTCGTCACCGATGAGACCGAGGGTCTCCGGGGTCTTCGGGAGGTGCACGGTGATGAAGTCCGAGACCTCGAGCAGCTCGTCGAGGGAGAGGACCTTCACGCCCATCTGCGCGGCGCGCGCGGGCTGCACGTACGGGTCGTACGCGACGACCTTCATGCCGAAGGCGGACATGCGCTGCGCGACGAGCGCGCCGATGCGGCCGAGGCCGACGACACCGAGGGTCTTCTCCGCGAGCTCGACACCCGTGTACTTGCTGCGCTTCCACTCGCCGCCCTTGAGGGCCTGCGAGCCCTGCGGGATGTTGCGCGCGGTGGCGATGAGCAGACCGCAGGCGAGCTCGGCGGCGGTCACGATGTTCGAGGTCGGCGCGTTGACGACCATCACGCCGGCCTTGGTGGCGGCGGACACGTCGACGTTGTCGAGGCCGACGCCGGCTCGTGCGACGACCTTCAGCTTCTTCGCGGCGGCGATCGCCTCGGCGTCGACCTTGGTGGCCGAGCGGATCAGGATCGCGTCGACGTCGGCGATGGCGGGCAGCAGGGCCGCCCGGTCCGCGCCGTTGCACTGGCGGATCTCGAAGTCCGGGCCCAGGGCGTCGACCGTCGCCGGCGACAGCTCTTCGGCGATGAGTACGACGGGTTTGCCGTTGGCAGCAGTGCTCACGTGAGTCCTCACAGGTCCAATGCGGACGGCCGTCCCGACGGCCGCAGGCGGTGGAGGGTGCTTGCCGCGTGGAAGACGCACGACGCTGTGGGCCCAACGCGAATGTATTCAGCAGTGTAGTGGCGCTGGGGAGGCGTGCTTACGCCTCCCTGGAAGGATCACTCGTCCGAGGCTGGACACCGTGGACAACCGTGTGGACGAGCCATGGAGAACGGGGTCGCGGCGTGTGCCGCGACCCCGTCCCGTGAAGGCTTACGCCTCGTCGTCGTTCACCCAGCTCATGAGCTTGCGCAGCTCCTTGCCGGTGGTGGCGAGGAGGCTGTCCTCGTCCTGCTTCTTGTACTCGTTGTACTTCTTCAGACCGCCGTGGTACTCGTCCATCCAGTTGTTGGCGAACGTGCCGTCCTGGATCTCGGCGAGGACCTTCTTCATCTCGGCCTTGGTGGCGTCCGTGATGATCCGCGGGCCGGTGACGTAGTCGCCCCACTCGGCGGTCTCGGAGACCGACCAGCGCATCTTCTCGAGGCCGCCCTCGTACATGAGGTCGACGATGAGCTTCAGCTCGTGCAGGCACTCGAAGTACGCGATCTCCGGCTGGTAGCCGGCCTCGGTCAGCGTCTCGAAACCGGCCTTGACCAGGGCGGCGGTGCCACCACAGAGGACGGCCTGCTCACCGAACAGGTCGGTCTCGGTCTCCTCGGTGAAGGTCGTCTTGATGACGCCGGCGCGGGTGCCGCCGATGCCCTTCGCGTAGGAGAGGGCCAGCTCGAAGCCCTTGCCGGTGGCGTCCTGCTCGACGGCCGCGATGCACGGAACGCCGCGACCCTCCTCGTACTGGCGGCGCACGAGGTGACCCGGGCCCTTCGGGGCGACCATGCAGACGTCCACGCCGGCCGGGGGCTTGATGAAGCCGTAGCGGATGTTCAGGCCGTGGCCGAAGAACAGCGCGTCGCCGTCCTTCAGGTTCGGCGCGATGGTCTCCTCGTAGACCTTGCCCTGGATCGGGTCCGGGACCAGGATCATGATGACGTCGGCCTCGGCCGCGGCCTCGGACGGGGTGACCACGCGCAGGCCCTGCTCCTCGGCCTTCGCCTTGGACTTGGAGCCCTCGTGCAGACCGACACGGACGTCGACACCCGAGTCGCGCAGGGAGAGCGCGTGGGCGTGGCCCTGGGAGCCGTAGCCGATCACCGCGACCTTGCGGTTCTGGATGATGGACAGGTCGGCATCGTCGTCGTAGAACAGCTCGGCCACTGGGGTTCTCCTCGTTTGCGGTATTGCTGGTTCTGCGTCCCACCGTACGGCGGGGTGCGGAAGGAAAGATTTCAGGTCTCGCTATGCGAGAGGGGCGCGCGGAGGTGCCGCGCGCTCACGCGGTGCGGTCGAGCGCCCGCAGGCTCCGGTCGGTGATGGAGCGCGAGCCGCGGCCGACCGCGATGGTGCCGGACTGGACGAGCTCCTTGATGCCGAAGGGTTCCAGCATCTTGAGCATCGCCTCGAGCTTGTCGCTGGATCCGGTGGCCTCGATGGTGACGGCCTCCGGGGAGACGTCCACGGTCTTGGCGCGGAAGAGCTGGACGATCTCGACGATCTGCGAGCGCGTCTCGTTGTCGGCGCGGACCTTGGCGAGCACCAGCTCGCGGGCCACGGCCGCGTCGGGCTCCAGCTCGACGATCTTCAGGACGTTGACCAGCTTGTTGAGCTGCTTCGTGACCTGTTCGAGCGGGAGCGATTCGACATTCACGACGATGGTGATGCGCGAGATGTCGGGGTGCTCGGTGACGCCGACGGCGAGCGAGTCGATGTTGAAGCCGCGGCGCGAGAAGAGGGCGGTGATCCGGGCGAGGACACCGGGCTTGTTCTCGACCAGGACGGAGAGCGTGTGCTTGGACATGATTCTCTGATCTCTCTCGCTCAGTCGTCTTCGCTGTCGCCGAAGTCGGGGCGGACGTCCCGGGCGGCCATGATCTCGTCGTTGGAGGTGCCGGCGGCGACCATCGGCCACACCATGGCGTCCTCGTGGACGATGAAGTCGACCACGACCGGGCGGTCGTTGATCGAGTTCGCCTCCTCGATGCACTTGTCGAGGTCCTCGGGGCGCTCACAGCGGATGGCGTAGCAGCCCATGGCCTCGCTCAGCTTCACGAAGTCCGGGATGCGGGTGCCCTTGTTGGGCGGGGTCTCGCCGTCCGGGCCCGCGTGCAGCACGGTGTTCGAGTAGCGCTGGTTGTAGAACAGCGTCTGCCACTGGCGGACCATCCCGAGGGCGCCGTTGTTGATGATGGCGACCTTGATCGGGATGTTGTTCAGGGCGCAGGTGGTCAGCTCCTGATTGGTCATCTGGAAGCAGCCGTCGCCGTCGATCGCCCAGACCGTCTGGCCCGGCGCGCCGGCCTTGGCGCCCATCGCGGCGGGCACCGAGTAGCCCATGGTCCCCGCGCCGCCCGAGTTCAGCCAGGTCGCCGGCTTCTCGTACTGGATGTAGTGCGCGGCCCACATCTGGTGCTGGCCGACGCCGGCCGCGAAGATCGTGTCCGCGGGGGCGAGTTGGCCGATGCGCTCGATGACCTGCTGCGGGGAGAGCGAGCCGTCCGCGGGCTGGTCGTAGCCCAGCGGGTACGTCTCGCGCCAGCGGTTGAGGTCCTTCCACCAGGCGCTGTAGTCGCCGGTGTGGCCGTCGCTGTGCTCCTTCTGGACTGCCTGGATCAGGTCGGCGATGACCTCGCGGGCGTCACCGACGATCGGCACGTCCGCGGCGCGGTTCTTGCCGATCTCCGCGGGGTCGATGTCGGCGTGGACAATCTTCGCGAACGGGGCGAAGCTGTCCAGATTGCCGGTGACGCGGTCGTCGAAGCGGGCTCCGAGGGCGACGATCAGGTCGGCCTTCTGCAGCGCGGTGACGGCGGTGACCGCACCGTGCATGCCCGGCATTCCCACGTGCAGCGGGTGGCTGTCGGGGAATGCGCCGAGCGCCATCAGGGTGGTGGTGACGGGCGCTCCGGTGAGCTCGGCGAGCATCTTGAGTTCGGCGGTGGCACCCGCCTTGAGGACGCCGCCACCGACGTAGAGGACGGGCCGCTTCGCATTCGTGATCAGCTTCGCGGCCTCGCGGATCTGCTTGGCGTGCGGCTTGGTCACCGGGCGGTAGCCGGGCAGGTCCTGCTGCGGCGGCCAGGCGAACGTCGTCTGCGCCTGCAGGATGTCCTTCGGGATGTCCACGAGGACCGGGCCCGGACGACCGGTGGCCGCGATGTGGAACGCCTCGGCGATCGCCTTCGGGATGTCCTCGGCCTTGGTGACCAGGAAGCTGTGCTTGGTGATCGGCATGGTGATGCCGACGATGTCCGCTTCCTGGAAGGCGTCCGTGCCGATGGCCTTGGAGACGACCTGGCCGGTGATCGCGACGAGCGGCACCGAGTCCATCATCGCGTCGGCGATCGGCGTCACCAGGTTGGTCGCACCCGGGCCCGAAGTGGCCATGCAGACACCGACCTTGCCGGTGGCCTGCGCGTAACCCGTGGCCGCGTGGCCCGCACCCTGCTCGTGACGGACGAGCACGTGGCGCACCCGGCTCGAGTCCATCATCGGGTCGTACGCCGGAAGAATCGTGCCGCCGGGGATACCGAATACGGTGTCGACCCCGACCTCCTCAAGCGAGCGAATGAGGGACTTCGCACCCGTGACGTGCTCGACGGGGGCGGACTGCTGTCCTCCGGAACGGGGCCGCGGCTGCGGCTGGCTGGCCCCGGTGGCCTGCTCGGTCATCGGCATTCTCTTCTCGATGCTGAGGGTTTTTGCGAGGGTTCTGCAGGGTCTTACGTGTGTGTCGGGCGGTTGGCGGCGGTTCTGAACCGGCACCCGTGCAACAAAAAACCCCTCGTGCCGTGAGGCAAGCGAGGGGAGCGCGCCGGGTGCGGTCGCTGGGTTTCCGGAGTCCTGACCGGTGGTCCCAGCTTCAGCCGACGCGCTTTCCAAGTACGAGAATTCGGGTGCGCATGGCACTGACCCTCCCCCCGGCGCGTAGGGCGTGTCAAGTGGGTGGGACGGGCGTCTCATTATGTGAGCGCAGCGTGGTGAAGCCCGCGAACACCGGCTCGGCGGGGCCCGTGGGCATCGGGTACTCCCCCGAGGTGAGCGCGCGGCGCAGCCGGTACTCGTCGAGCGGCCCGGAGAACGCCATGCCCTGCCCGTGCGTGCACCCCATCGCCCGCAGCGCCGCGACCTGCTCGGGCAGGTCCACGCCGTCCGCCACGGAGTTGAGCCCGAGGTCGCCCGCGATCCGCAGCAGCCCACTGGTGATCTTGTGCAGCCGCGCGGACTCGACGACGCCCTCGATCAGCGAGCGGTCCAGCTTCAGTACGTCGACGGGGAGACGGCGCAGCGCCGTGATGGCCGCATAGCCGCTGCCGAAGCCGTCCAGCGCGATCCGGACGCCGAGGCGGCGCAGGGCCGTCAGACGGCGCTCCAGCTCGTCCAGCGGGACTCTGGGGTCGCTGTCCGCCAGCTCGATCACGAGCGCGCCCGAGGGCAGCCCGTGCCGGGTGAGGAGCGCTTCTATCGAGCCGAGCGGCATGGCCCGGTCGAGGAGCCTGCGGGCGCTGATCCGTACGGCGACCGGCGTCGCATGCCCGCTGTGCCCGCGCTCGGCGGCCTGCTCGACGGCCTCCTCCAGCATCCAGCGGCCCAGCTCGGCGGTGCGCTCGCTGTCGTCGGCCACCCGCAGGAACTCGGCGGGGGTGAACAGGATGCCCTGCGCGCTGCGCCATCTGGCCTGCGCGGCGACCGCCGTGATCCGGCCGTCGTCGAGCGAGACGATCGGCTGGTGGAGCAACGCGAACTCGCCCTCGTGCAGCGCCGATCGCAGCCGCGTGGCCAGCTCCGCCTTGCGTACGACATCGGCCTGCATCTGCGGCGCGTACAGCTCGACGCGGCCCTTGCCCGCCGCCTTCGCCCGGTACATCGCCAGGTCGGCATTGCGCAGCAGCTCACCGGCCCCGATGTCCGGCTCGGCGAAGGCGACGCCGATGGAGGCGGCGACCCGCACATTGTCGTGCCCGTCGATCGAGTACGGCTGGGACAGGGTGATTCTGAGCCGGTCGGCCAGCTCGTAGATCTGCTGCTCTCTCGCGGTGTGGTCGCGACCGCCGTCGCCGACGATCAGCGCCGCGAACTCGTCACCGCCGAGCCGGGCCGCTGTGTCCGAGGCGCGTACGGATTCGGCCAGCCTTCTCGCCGCCTGGACGAGCAGCTCGTCGCCCGCCTGGTGGCCGATCGTGTCGTTGACCTGCTTGAAGCCGTCGAGGTCGATGAAGAGCACGGCGGTGCCCAGGTCGCCGGCCCGCCGCCCGGCCAGGGCCTGTCCGACCCGCTTGGTGAACAGCGACCTGTTGGGCAGGTCGGTCAGCGGGTCGTGCTCGGCGTTGTGCTGCAACTGGGCCTGTAGGCGCACCCGTTCGGTCACGTCTCTGCTGTTGAGGATCAGGCCGCCGTGGTGGCGGTTGACCGTCGACTCCACGTTCAGCCAGGTGCCCGTGCCGGACCGGAAGCGGCATTCGATGCGCGTAGTGGGCTCCTCGATCTGGCTCGCGGCGAGGAATCTGCGCACCTCGTGCATCACACGCCCGAGGTCCTCGGGGTGGATGATCGACGCGAGCTCGGAGCCGACGAGATCCTCGGCGTCCCGCCCGTAGACGCCCGCGGCGGCCGGGCTGACGTATCTCAGCGTCCCGTTCGGCGCGGCGATCATGATGACGTCGCTGGAGCCCTGGACCAGGGAGCGGAAGTGGTTCTCCTTCTGCGCCAACTCCTGGGTGAGCGTGATGTTGTCGAGCAGCATGATGCCCTGGCGCATGACCAGCGCCAGGACGACCGTGCACGCCGTGAAGAGCACGACGCGGTCCACCCGGTGCCCGTCCAGCAGGTTGTAGAGGATGCCCAACGTGCAGACGGCGGCGGCCAGATACGGGGTGAGCGCGGCGAGCGAGCCGGAGATCGGCCGCGTGTAGCTGACCTGGTAGCGGCCGCCGGACCCGAGCGAGTGCTCCTCCTCGCGCACCCCGCGCCGCGTCCCCACCCACGGCGCGTACGCGAGCAGCAGCGAGCCGGCGAACCAGCCGGCGTCCAGGATCTCGCCCGAGCGGTAGCTGGCGTGCAGCAGCGGCGAGGTGAACAGGGCGTCGCACATCACCGTGAGGGCGAGCGCGCCGATCGCGGTGTTCACCGCCGTACGACTCCCGGGAGAGCGCCGGAAGTGCAGCGCGAGCACCATGCTGACCAGGGCGATGTCGAGCAGCGGGTACGCGAGGGAGAGCGCGGTGCGGGTGACGCTCTGGCCCTCGAACTCGGCGGTGTGCGCGAGGGCGAGGCTCCAGGAGAGCGTGACCAGGGAGCCGGCGATGAGCCAGGCGTCGAGCGCGAGGCAGATCCAGCCGGCCTTGGTGACGGGCCGCCGCGCGAGGACGAGCAGACCGATGATGGCGGGTGGCGCGAAGCAGAGGAAGAACAGGTCGGCGAGGCTCGGCGTCGGCACCGGCTCGCGCAGGACGACCTCGTACCAGCCCCACACCCCGTTGCCGAAGCTGGCCATGAGTGAGGAGAACGCGAACAGGAGCCAGGCGGGTCGAAAGCGGCTGCGGCTGCTGCGCGCGTACACGAAATTCGATACGGCGGCGATCGCTGCCGCGAGGCTCAGGCCGAAGTCGCCCATGATCAGGGCGAGTCGGTCGGAACCCCAGCCGAACGCGGACCCCACCGCGAAGCCTGCGCACAGGAGGGCGAGGAGCAACTGGGCTCTCGTACCGCCCCGCTGTGGCGCGCGGGCGGGGGCCTGGCCGCCGGAGTACATCGAGGCGCCCAGTGCTGTCGTCGGCGTGGGGTGCGTACTCACCGGGCCGCCCCGGTCCGCCGGGCGGCTCCCGTGTCCGCCTTCCCCTGCCCCGTCTGCGGAGGCTTTCTGCGACTGCCGCGCGGGCCCGTCCGATGCACATGTGCCCTGCGACAGCCCGGACTTCGGCCCCGCATCGCCGCGCGGGTCACCGCACAGGACCGCCGTCGGCCCCGCCGCGTCGGATCGTTCGCCCATAGGCCGTGCATCGCCCGTCGCCCCCCTCGCAGTCCGTCACTCTTCCCCGGCGCCGCGTGCTGGCACGGCGCTGCCCCAGTCGGGACGATACACCAGTCTCGTCACTCAGGGACATAGTTCCTCTACTCTCCGTGACGACCAGGCATGATGCGGGCACGGGGTGGGCACTGGGTGCATTCAAGCGGGCGCACAGCGTGCCCGACGAACGGCATGCGGCCGCATGGGAGTTACCCGTGGGGCCGGTGTGGTCCGCGAGGTCTGCGGGGTGTGCAGAGTCGCGTGCGACCGGAGTTCAGTCGCTGTGCCCGTCGATGGTGAGCACGACGTTCTCGAGCGGCTCCCCCGCCGCGAACCGCGTGAGCTGAGCGGCGAGGAGACGCTTGGCGCGCGGCAGGAAGGCGGATGTGGGGCCACCCACGTGCGGCGAGATGAGCACCCCTGGAGCCTGCCACAACGGGTGCTCCTGGGGCAGGGGTTCGGGATCGGTGACGTCGAGGGCCGCGGTGATTCGGCCGGTTTCCAGCTCCGCGAGGAGGGCCTTGGTGTCGACGACCGGGCCGCGGCCGACGTTCACGAGTAGCGCGCCGTCCTTGAGTCGCGCGAGGAACTCGGCGTTCACGAGGCCGCGGGTGTCCTCGGTGAGCGGGGTCACCATGATGACGACGTCGGCCTCCGGCAGCAGCTCAGGCAGTTCGGTGAGCGGGCGCACGGGCCCGCGCTCCGTTGTACGGGCGGAGCGCGCGACGCGTGTCACCCGCGCGACCTCGAACGGCGTGAGCCGGTCCTCGATGGCGCCGCCGATGGCGCCGTACCCGACGATGAGGACGTGCTTGTCGGCGAGAGCAGGCCGAAATCCGCCGCGCCACTCGCCCCGGTCCTGCCCTCGGACGAAGTCGGGGATGCCCCGCAGGGAGGCGAGGATCAGGGTGAGCGCGAGCTCGGCGGTGCTGGCGTCGTGCACGCCGCGCGCGTTGCACAACTGGACGCCGGGGCGCAGGTACTTCAGCCCGTCCTGTACGTGGTCGACGCCCGCGGAGAGCGTCTGCACGGCGCGCAGGGACGTCATCTCGGGCAGCGGGCGGATGCCGAGGCCCGGCGGCTTCATGTAGGGGACGACGTAGTACGCGCAGTCGGCGGGGTCCGCCGGGAAGTCGGGTTCACCGTTCCAGAAGCGGTAGTTGAGCCCCTGCGGGAGGCCCGGAATCTCATCGGCGCGGAAGGGCAGCCACACATCACCAGTCATGGTCAGGAGGCTATGTCAGCCCCGTGAAGGTACAGAGGTTAGGTTGGGGACCTCGGCAGGAGGGGCCAGGGAGGGTCACGGGCAGGTGGAGCGCAAGGCGATCGGTGCGGCGGGCCTCGACGTGGGTGCCGTCGGAATCGGCTGTATGCCGATGAGCTGGGCGTACACCTGCTCGCGGCAGCGCGGCGAGGAGTCCCTGCGCACCCTGCACACCGCCCTGGACCGGGGGTGCAGCCTGGTCGACACCGCGGACATGTACGGGCCCTTCACCAATGAGCTGTTGCTCGGCCGCGTGCTCAAGGAGCGGCGGGCCGACGCCTTCGTGTCGACGAAGGTGGGGCTGCTCGTCGGCGAGCAGCACATCGTCGCCAACGGCAGGCCCGGCTATGTGAAGCGGGCCTGTGACGCGTCGCTGCGGCGCCTGCAGACCGATGTCATCGACCTGTACCAGCTGCACCGCGAGGACCCCGAGGTGCCCGTCGAGGAGACGTGGGGCGCGATGGCGGAGCTCGTGAGCGCGGGCAAGGTGCGCTCGCTTGGGTTCTGCGCCGTGGGCGCGCGCGGCTCGCGGCGCGGTGGCCGGGCCGCGCGGCATGCCGGAACGATCCGCCAGTTGGAGCGGGTGCAGCAGGTGTTCCCGGTGAGCGCGGTCATGGCCGAGCTGTCGGTGTGGTCGCCGGAGGCGCTCGGGGCGCTGCTGCCGTGGTGCAAGGCGCGCGGCGTCGGATTCCTCGCCGCGATGCCGCTGGGCAGCGGTTTCCTGACCGGCACGCTCACTCCCGGAGGGGGCTTCGAGCCGGACGATCCGCGCGCCCGCCACCCCCGCTTCACCGCCGAGATGATGGCGGCGAACCAGCCGATCGTGGCGGGCCTGCGCCGCGTCGCCGCGCGCCACGGCGAGCACGTGACACCGGCCCAGGTGGCGCTCGCCTGGGTGGCGGCGCAAGGTGAGGGCGTGGTGCCGGTGCCGGGCACCAAGCAGGAGCGCTGGGCGCTGGAGAACGCGGCGTCCGCGGAACTGCGGCTCACCGCCGAGGACTTCGCGGAGATCGCGGGACTTCCGGCGGCGCAGGGCTCCTGGGACTGAGCGGCCGGGTTCGGGGCGCCGGGTTCGGGGCGCGGGCTTCGGGAACCTGAGCGGCGCCCGAGGTGTTTGAACGGTAGAGCGGTGTGAACGACAGAGCTTCGCGTCGAAGGGACCCTGATCGTGCAAAGTCCAGCTGTGCGGCCCGCGTTGGCCCTCACCGCCTGTGCCGCGCTCCTGCTCACGGCCGGGTGCTCCTCCGGTGACGGCTCCCCCGCGCCGAGCAAGGACGCGACGTCGGCGCCGAACGCGAGCGGGTCCAAGGGCTCCTCGTCCCCCAAGGGGGACGTGCCTCCGGCGAAGGGCTCGGTGAGCGTCGAGCGGACCGTCACGGACGGCCTCAAGTCGCCGTGGGGGCTCGCCGAGCTGCCCGGTGGCGACCTGCTCGTCTCGTCCCGCGACGAGGGGACGATCACGCGGGTCGACACGAAGACCGGGAAGAAGACCGTGCTCGGCGAGGTGCCGGGCGTCGCGCCCGAAGGCGAGGGCGGACTCCTCGGCCTCGCGGTCTCCCCCTCGTACGCCTCCGACCACATGGTCTACGCGTACTTCACGACGGAGTCGGACAACCGCATCGTGCGGATGATCTACGACGAGAAGAAGCCCTCCGGCGAGCAGCTGGGCGCCCCCGACACCGTGTTCCGTGGCATCCCGAAGGGCACGAACCACAATGGCGGGCGGATCGCGTTCGGACCGGACAAACTGCTGTACGTGGGGACCGGCGAGACGTACGACAAGCCGCTGTCGCAGGACAAGAAGTCGACGGGCGGCAAGATCCTCCGGCTGACCGCGGAGGGCGAGCCGGCGCCGGGCAACCCCTTCGGCGGCGACTCTCCCGTGTACTCGTACGGGCACCGCAATGTGCAGGGTCTGGCCTGGGACGAGGACAAGCGGCTCTGGGCCTCGGAGTTCGGGCAGGACACCTGGGACGAGCTGAACCACATCGTGGCGGGTGACAACTACGGGTGGCCCGACGCGGAGGGCAAAAGCGGCGACAAGAAGTACCACGACCCGGTCGCCCAGTGGCGCACCGCGGACGCCTCGCCCAGCGGTATCGCGTACGCCGAGGGGTCGATCTGGATGGCCGGGCTGCGCGGCGAGCGGCTGTGGCGGATCCCGCTCGACGGTTCGAAGGCGGCGCACGACCCGCAGGCGTTCCTGGAGGGGAAGTACGGGCGGCTGCGCACGGTGGTCGCGGCGGGCGGCGACAAGCTGTGGCTCGTGACGAGCGAGACGGACACGCGGGGGACGCCGGAGAAGGGGGACGACCGGATCCTGGAGCTGAAGGTCAGCTGACGTCGTCGTCGCTCTTGCCCTCGGCGGCGGGGGCGTCCTGAGCGTCGGCCTCGTCCGGCTCGGGGGTCTCCGGTGCGGCCTCCTGGGACGGCGGGCGGACGACGACCTTGCCCGACGTGAGGTCTATCGGGCCGCGGCCCGGATCTCCGTCGTTCAGGTCGACGCGGGACAGCTCCAGGCGCTTGCGCTCGTCGTTGGTGTGCTTGCGGCCCGGCGAGAACAGCTCCTCGAACATGTTGAACACGGCGCCTCCCAGCGGCGGGTCCGACCGGGCCCTCCCCCTCAGCGTACGGGAGCTCTCCCCGCCGCGAAGAGGTGCAGACGGTGGGCCAGGGCCGCCGCCTCGCCCCTGCCCGCGACGCCCAGCTTCGCCAGGATGTTGGAGACGTGGACGCTGGCGGTCTTCGGTGAGATGAACAGCTCCTCGGCGATCTGCCGGTTGCTGCGCCCCGCCGCGACCAGGCGCAGCACGTCCCGCTCGCGGCTCGTGAGGCCGAACTCCTGCGCGGGGTCGGCCGGAGCGCTCTGTCGCGGCGCGGCGCGGGTCAGGGCCAGCCGGGCGCGCCGGCCGAGCAGGGCGACGGATTCGGCGAGCGGGCGCACGCCCAGGTGCTCGGCGACGGCGCCGACGAGGCGGAGGAGCTCGGTGGCGTGCTCCCGGTCGTCCTCCGCGCCCCGCGCGACCAGGGATTCCGCGAGGCGGAGCCGGACACGGGCCAGGTCGTAGGGGCGGTCGAGGGGTTCGAACGCGCTGGCCGTGGCGGACCAGTCGTCCGGGGTGTCGTGGCCCTCGGCGCGCAGGAGTTCGGCGCGCACCCACTGCTCGTGCGCCTCCCAGACGGGGACCAGGGTGGCCTGCCGCTTGGCGGCGTCCCGGATACGGGCGACCGCCTCGGCCCGCCCCGCGTCGGCGGCGGGCAGCCCGCGGGCGTCGGCCTCGGCCGCGGCGGCGGTGCGCAGCAGGGGCCACAGGTAGCGGTGCATGGAGGGCGGCAGCCCCGCGGCGACCAGCCGGGCGAGCTCGGCGCGGGCGTCCGCGAGGCGGCCCTCGGCGGCGGCGAGCGCGAGGGTCAGATGCGCACGGGGCAGCGTGTACTGGGGCTGCGGGTCGTGCGCGCCGTAGTACCCGTTGGCAGCGGCCAGGTGGTCGGCTGCTGCCCGCAGGTCGCCGCGGCCGAGTGCGATCACCGCGAGGTGCGCGCACGCGGTGCCGCGAGGCTTGTCGCTGAGTCCGAAGCGCCGGCTCACCCAGTCGGCCACCTCGAACGCTTCGTCCCAGCGGCCGAGGGAGACGAGGGACTCGGCCAGATTGGAGCGGACCCAGCCCTTGTTGTCCGTGAGGCCGTGGCGGCGGCACAGGACGACGGCCTCCTCGCAGATGCGCACGGCTTCCGCGGAACGCCCGACCCCCTCCAGGTGCGAGGGCAGATTGACATTGACGTTGATGAGGCGGGCGGTCATGCCCAGTGCCAGGGAGCGCTCGCGGACCGCGTACATCTCGGCGAAGCCCTCCTCGATGGCGCCCGCGTCCACGAGGAGTCCGCCGCGGACGAGACGCGCATGAAGTTCGACCTCCTCGGCGTCGTCGACCATGCGCGCGTACTCGACGGCCCGCTCGGCGGCGGCCAGGGTCTGGGCACCGGGGCTGTGCAGCATGCCCCAGGCGGCCACGTTCGCCAGGACCTCGGCGTGCACGGCGGACGGCGGGAGGCCCCGGACGAGCTCCTGAGCCGTGGCGATCTCGCTCCACCCGTCGCCGCGACCGATATGGGAGGCGATCTTGGAGTTCTGGATGTGGAACCACGCGGCCCGCAAGGGGTCCGCCTTCCCGCTCCCCTCGGCCTCCTCCAGGATGCGCAGCGCCCGCTTGCCGATCTTCAGCGCGCGCTCCCGCTCCCCGCACAGGCGCCCCGCCACCGCGGCCTCGGACAGCAGGTCGAGGTAGTCGAGCGGGGTCTCGGCGGGGTCGCAGCCGCAGGAGTTGAAGGCGATGGCGTAGTCGCCCATGCGCAGCGCGGCGCGGATCTCCTGGGGCGCCCCGTCCCACAGCTCCATCCCCCGCTCCAGGAGCCGCAGTTGCTCCGAGTACGCGTGCCGGCGGCGGGCCGCCACGGAGGCGTCGAGGACGGCGGGCAGGGCCTTCGCCGCGTCGTGGGCGTGGTACCAGTAGCTGGCGAGGCGCGTCACGCGCGCGTCGGCGGGC
Source organism: Streptomyces sp. UC4497 (assembly GCF_054871485.1). Lineage (NCBI taxonomy): Bacteria > Bacillati > Actinomycetota > Actinomycetes > Kitasatosporales > Streptomycetaceae > Streptomyces > Streptomyces sp. UC4497. The sequence continues at coordinate 58,065 of NZ_JBTYHB010000046.1, forward strand.
ACCAGCGTCGGCTCGGCCTCCAGGGCCTCGGCGTAGCGGCGGTTGAGCCGGGAGCGCTCGCCGGGCAGCAGGTCGTCGCTGACGGCCTCGCGGACCAGGGAGTGGCGGAACCGGTAGCCGTCGCCGTCCGGCGAGGCGAGCAGGATGTTCGCGCCGACGGCCGCGCGCAGCGCCTCGATGAGCTCGTCCTCGCCGAGCCCTGCGACGGCCGCGAGCAGCGGGTACTCGACCGTGGAGCCGCCCTCCGCGCAGATCCGGGCGACGCGCTGGGCGGACTCGGGCAGCGATTCGACACGGACGAGGAGGACGTCGCGCAGCGAGTCGGTCAGGCCCGTGGCGCAGCCCTCGGCGCCGGACACGGCGAGTTCCTCCACGAAGAACGCGTTGCCGTCCGAGCGGCGGAAGATGTCGTCCACGACGGTGGGGTCGGGGTCCGATGCCAGGATCCCAGCGATCTGCCGGGCCACCTCGTCCCGGCTGAGGCGGCCGAGTTCGATGCGGGTGACGGTGCGCAGCCGGTCGAGCTCGGCGAGCAGGGGGCGCAGCGGATGGCGGCGGTGCACGTCGTCCGCGCGGTAGCTGGCGATGACGGCGAGGCGGCCGCTGCGCAGCGTACGGAACAGGTAGGTGAGCAGGTGGCGGGTGGAGGCGTCCGCCCAGTGCAGGTCTTCGAGGATGACGACGACGGTGTGCTCGGCGGCGACGTGCTCCAGGAGCCGCCCGGTGAGTTCGAAGAGGCGGGCCGTCGCGCTCTCGTCGCCGCGCCCGCCGAGGCCCCGGCCCGCGTGCTCGCCCAACTCGGGGAGCAGCCTCGCCAGTTCGTCCTCGCGGTCCGCGGCCGCCGCGTCCACCTCGGCGGGCAGGGTGCGGCGCAGGGCGCGCAGGGCGGTGGAGAAGGGGGCGAACGGCAGCCCGTCCGCCCCGATCTCGACGCAGCCTCCGGTGACGACGACGGCGCCCCGCTCCCGGGCCCCCGCGGCGAACTCCTCGATGAGGCGGGTCTTGCCCACGCCGGCCTCGCCGCCGAGCAGCAGCGCCTGCGGCTCGGCGGCACCGGCCCGCTCAAGGGCCTTGTTCAGTACGCCCAGTTCGTCGGCCCGGCCGACGAAAACCGGGCTGACGGACCTGGTCTCCACATCGCTGAGGATCGCACACGGGTCTGACAGCGGGGCACTGGTTTTGGTGCCGCCCGACCCGCCGGCGGTGCTCACGCGGTGCGGGGGGCGCGCCGCCTGCGGGAGTGACCGGAACTCACCGGCCCCTCAGCGTCCTGGCTGCTTTCCTGGTGGCCCCGACGCTCCGCACGGCGGGCCTTGGCCTGCGTACGGGCGAAGCGTGCGAGGCGGTACCGCTCGGCCGTCTCGATGAGTTCGGCGGAGCGGATCTGGTGGAGTTCGTACTCGAACATGTCGTCTCCCTGGTGACGATTTCCGCGGCTCTCGCGGAGCGTTTTCCGCGATGCCTCGACTTTCGTCTCCCAGGGGGGTGCGGCACATCGGGAGAGTGCCGCATGTTCGTGGGCCGCGCCTCCTTAGGCGCGGCCCACGGTGTGCCTTAGGCGGCTCGGCCGCCTTATGCGAGTGCCTCAGCCGCTGGTGCCCGGCATGCCGAGGATGAGGTCGGTGTACTTGGCGACGGCGAGCACCAGGCCGATGGCGCCGACCGCGAAGCCCGCCCAGGCGGTCGACTTGATCCACGGCGCCTGCGGCTTGCCGGGGGCGCCGAACGCGGGCCGGGCCAGGACGGCCGCGGCGACCAGCAGCGCGACGAGCGAGAAGGCGCCGCCGACCAGGGCGGCGGAGTGCCAGGCCTCGCCGTACATCGCGGAGATCTGCTTGGCGATGCCCGCGTTCTGCGCGGTGGTGAGCTGGCCCTTGAGCTGCGCGCGGGCCGAGGCGATGGTGCCGAGCCAGTTGCCGCTGAGCGCGACGATGCCGAGGGCCACGGAGACGATCGCGCCCGCGCCCTGGCCGATGCCGGACGGCTTCTCGTCCTGGTCCTCGAGGGCCGCGAGCTCGGCCTCGGCGGCGGCCTCGGCGGCCGCGTCGTCCGCGGCGGCCTGGTCCTCGGCGGCCTCGACGCCCTTGGTGTCCTCGGCGTCCTTAGTGGTCTTCGCGGCGGCCTCGGTGGCCTCCTCGGAGGTCGTGACCTCCGCGCCCTCCTCCCGCGTCTCGGCGTCGCGCTGCGCTTCAGTCTTCGTAGTCATGCTGCGCACCGTACGGACGGAGTCTGAGAAGTGTCTTAACGTTCCCTGTGCCCGCTCCGTGCGCTGCGCCACTCGGGCGCGAGCACGGACCAAACCTCCCGGTCATGGCGCTTTCCGCGCCAGGGAAAACTCTCTCGGAGCACTCCCTCTTTCGTGAACCCGAGGCGCCGGGCCACGTTCAGACTCGGGGTGTTCTCCGAAGCGGCGACCCACTCCACCCGGTGGATTCCGCGCTCCTCGACGGCCCAGTCGATCAGGTGCCGCATCGCGCGCGTGATGAGACCGCGCCCGGCGGCGGCCGGCTCCAGCCAGCAGCCGACCTCGCAGTTGCCGTTCTCCGCGTCGAAGTTCAGTGCCAGTACGCCGCCTACTAGCGTTCCGTCCAGCCAGATGCCGTGGTACGCGCGCGTGCCCGCGGCCGTCGCGTCGGCGTGCTTCTGGAGCAGGGCCCGCGTGGAGGCGAGATCCGTCGCCGTGGCGCCGAAGGGGATGAACTGCCCGATGAACTCCCGGCCCCGGTCCAAGTGGGCCAGGAACTCCTCGGCGTGCCAGGGCTCCAGGGGCCGCAGTTCGGCGCCGTCCTCACCCAGCGGGATCGCGTACATCGGTCTCCTCCGTCACCAGCTCGTCCAGCGCGCCGTTCGTGGCCCTGCGCTGCACCGGGATCCTCGCATCCGCGGCGGCGCGGCACTCCGGAGGCTCGATGCTGAGGCGCGGCAGGCGCCGGTCGAGCCACTTGGGCAGCCACCAGTTGGCGCCGCCGAGCATGTGCATCAGGGCGGGCACGAGGAGCGTACGGAGGATGAACGCGTCGACGGCGACGGCCACGGCGAGCGCGATGCCGAACATGGCGATCACCCGGTCCCCGCTGAGCACGAACGCCAGGAACACCGAGATCATGATCACGGCGGCCGAGTTGATCACGCGGCTGGTCTCGGCGAGCCCGACCCGGACGGCCCGCCGGTTGTCGCCGGTCTCCAGCCACTCCTCGTACATCCGGCTCACGAGGAACACCTGGTAGTCCATGGAGAGCCCGAAGAGGACCGACACCATGATCACGGGGAGGAAGGGCTCGATGGGCCCGGAGCGTCCGAGCCCGAGGAGCTCGCTCCCCCAGCCCCACTGGAAGATCGCGACGACGACCCCGAAGGCCGCGGCCACGGCGGCGACGTTCATCGCGGCGGCCTTGAGCGGGATCCCGACGGACCGGAAGGCGAGCAGGAGCAGCACGCACCCGAGGCCGACCACGACCCCGACGAACAGGGGCAGCTTGCCGACGATGACCTCCGCGAAGTCGTCGTAGCTCGCGGTGACGCCGCCGACCTGCACATCGAGGGTGCTGTTCTGCTCGGCAGCCGGCACGACGTCGGCGCGCAGCCGGTCGACGAGCTCGCTGGTCCGCTCGGACTGCGGCGAGGACGTCGGTACGACGGTGAGGTGGGCGGCGCTGTCGTCGGCGTTATACGTAACACGCGAGACGGAGGCGACCCCGTCGGTGGTCCGCAGCTCGCCCGTCAGCTCCGCGAGCGCGGCCTTGTCCTTGGCGCCGTCGACCTGGGTGACGAGGGTCAGCGGCCCGTTCACTCCGGGCCCGAAGCCGTCGGCAAGGAGGTCGTACGCCTGCCGGGTGGTGCTGCTCGCCGGGCCGTTGCCCTGGTCGGACGTGCCCAGGTGGAGGAAGAAGGTGGGCAGCGAGAGCACCGCGATCACGGCGACGGCGAGCGCGCCGAGCAGCTTCGGCCGGCGCTCCACGAAGGCGGCCCAGCGGGCGGCGAGCCCGGTCGGCAGCTCGGGCTCCGGCCCGTGGTCGGCGAGCCGCCGCCGCTCGCGGCGCGACAGGGCCCGCATCCCGATGTACGACAGCAGCCCCGGCAGCAGCGTCACGGACGCGGCGACGGTGAGCAGCACGGTCACGGAGGCGGCGATGGCCACCCCGTTGAGGAAGCTCAGGCCCAGCATCAGCATGCCGAGCAGCGCGATGCACACGGTGGCCCCGGCGAACACCACGGCCCGCCCGGTGGTGGCGACGGCCCGCTCGGCGGCCTCGGCCACCGGAAGCCCCCGCTTCAGCCCCTTGCGGTGCCGGGTCACGATGAACAGCGCGTAGTCGATCCCGACGCCGAGCCCGACCAGCATGCCGAGCATCGGCGCGAAGTCCGCGACCGTCATGACGTGCCCGAGCAGCACGATCCCCGCGTACGCGGTGCCGACGCTCACCAGCGCGGTGGCGATGGGCAGCGCGGCCGCGGCGAGCGAGCCGAAGGCGAGGAAGAGCACGACGGCCGCGACGACGACGCCGATGATCTCGGACGTGTGGGCCGAGGTCGACTCGGTGAGCGCGACGGCGCTGCCGCCGAGCTCCACCTGCAGCCCGTCGGGCCCGTCGGCCTCGGCGGCCCGCGCGGTGTCGACGACGGCCTGCGCCTGCCCCTTCGGGATGTCGTCGGCCTGCTTCTCGAAGGTGACCGTGGCGTACGCGGTGTGCCCGTCGGCGCTGATCGCGCCCGCGCCACCGGTCTCGTACGGCGACCCGACGGAGGCGACGCCCGGGAGCCCGGAGAGCTCGTCCAGGGTGTTGCTCATCGTCTTCTCGACGTCGGCGGCCCGCACGGTGGAGCCCTCGATGTGCCAGACGACGGTGTCGCTGTCGCCGCCGAGCCCCGAGAAGTTCTCGTTCAGGAGCTGCGTGGCGCGTCCCGACTCCGTACCCGGCGCCTCGTAGTCGTTCGAGTACGCGGATCCCGCGACGGCCGCGGCGGCACTCGTGCCCACAAGGGCGATCAACCACAGAAGTACGACCACGAGCCGGTGACTGACACACCAGCGGGCAAGTGCGGCCACGGACGCGCTCCCTGAGTCATTCGTGGATCTTTGTCCGGGAACATCCGCTTGGTGCGTGAACCGACAGCAAAGAACACATGAGCAATGACGAGACACTCTTACAGCAGGAAGTGATCCTTTGTCGCTTTCGTGGCCTTACTCACAAGGGAGTGCAGTCGCAACAAAGGGCGCACTCACAGTGAGAGCACGGCCCACAGCGCCACCGTCGACGCCGCCAGCGTGGCGGGGACCGTGAGCAGGCCGAGGCGGGTGAATTCGCCCAGCTCGGGCTCCGTGCCGTGGTCGTGCACGATGCGCCGCCACAGGAGGGTCGCCAGCGAGCCGACGTACGTGAGGTTGGGGCCGAGGTTGACGCCGATCAGGGCGGCGAGCACCGGCCCCGGGCCCATCGGGGCGACGACCGGGAGCAGGGCGAGGATCGCCGGCAGGTTGTTGATGACGTTGGAGAGCAGCGCCGCGACCCCGGCGATCGCGAGCAGCGCGGGCAGGGACGAACCGTCCGGCAGGAAGCGCGCGATCGCGTCCCCGAGCCCGTTGTCGACCACGGCCTTGACCACGACGCCGAGCGCGAGCACGAAGAGACAGAACGGCAGGTTGGTCGCCTTGAGCAGTTCCACCGGGGTGCTGTGGCGGCGGGCGAGGGCCCGGGCGCCGAGAACGGCGGCCCCCGCGAAGGCGGCCCACAGCGGCTCGATGCCCGCGAAGGACGTGACGACGAATCCGGCGAGCGTGAGCACGAGCACCGTGAGGGTGAACAGCGGGACGCCCGGCGGGTCTTCGGGGTCCGGATCGTGCGCCGGTGCGGCCAGGTCGACCGCGAAGTAGCGGCGGAACACCACGTACTCGATGCCGATCGCCACCAGCCACGGGAGCGCCATGAGCCCGGCGAAGTGCGTGAACGTGAGGCCGCTCGCCGCGAAGGCCAGCAGGTTCGTCAGGTTCGACACGGGCAGCAGCAGGGACGCCGAGTTGGCGAGGTGGGCGCTCGCGTAGACGTGCGGGCGCGGGCGTGCGCCGATCCGGGCCGCGGTGGCGAAGACGACCGGGGTGAGCAGGACGACGGTGGCGTCGAGGCTCAGCACGGCGGTGATCCCGGCGGCCACCGCGAAGACCCCGCCGAGCATGCGCTTCGGACTGCCGTGACAGGCGCGGGCGACCATGTCCCCGGCGGCCTTGAACAGCCCTTCGTCGGCACAGAGTTGGGCCAGCAGCAGAATCCCGGCGAGAAACCCGACGACCGGGAGCAGCTCCTGCACCTCGGCCCAGGCGTGGGCGGGTGTGACGGTGCCGGTGGCGATGGCGACACCCGCGGCGGGTACTGCCACGACGGCTTCGGGCCACTTACGGGGCCGCACGACGGCGAACACGAGCGTGACAGCGAGAAGGGCGAGGGAGACGACCACGTTCAAGCCCTTCCGGGCGCATCAAGCCGCTCGGGCCATTCAAGCCCCTGCGGCGATTGAGCAGCGGGGTCCGGGGCAGAGCCCCGCGACGTCGGACACGAAGAGGCGGCGGGCACCGGTAACCCGATGCACCGCCGCCACATCCGGTCAGCCGTCGGAGACGCCCAACTTCTCCAGGATCAGTTCCTTGACGCGCGCCGCGTCGGCCTGACCCCGGGTCGCCTTCATGACCGCGCCCACGAGCGCACCCACGGCCGCCACCTTGCCGCCACGGATCTTGTCGGCGATCGCCGCGTTGCCCGCGATCGCCTCCTCCACGGCAGTGGTGAGCGCACCCTCGTCCGAGACGACCTTCAGGCCGCGCTTCTCGACGACCTCGTCCGGCGTGCCCTCGCCCTTGAGGACGCCGTCGATGACCTGGCGGGCCAGCTTGTCGTTGAGGTCGCCCGAGGCGACCAGCTCGGACACGCGGGCCACCTGCTCCGGCGTGATCGGCAGCGCGCCCAGCTCGACGCCCTGGTCGTTCGCGGAGCGGGCCAGCTCGCCCATCCACCACTTACGGGCGGACGCCGAGTCGGCACCGGCGTTGATCGTCGCGACGATCGGGCCGATGGCTCCGGCGTTGCGGATCGACTGCATGTCGTGGGCGCTGATGGCCCACTCCTCGATCAGCCGGTTGCGCTGCGTGAGCGGCATCTCCGGGAGCTCGGCGCGCAGCGCCTCGACCCACTCGCGGGACGGGGCGACGGGCACCAGGTCGGGCTCCGGGAAGTACCGGTAGTCCTCGGCGTTGTCCTTGATGCGGCCCGACGTGGTGGAGCCGTCCTCCTCGTGGAAGTGACGGGTCTCCTGCACGATCGATCCGCCGGAGGACAGCACCGCGGCGTGCCGCATGATCTCGTAGCGCGCGGCACGCTCGACGGAACGCAGCGAGTTCACGTTCTTCGTCTCGGAGCGCGTGCCGAACTCCTCGCGGCCGTGCGGCCGCAGGGAGAGGTTCACGTCGCAGCGCATCTGGCCCTTGTCCATGCGGGCCTCGGACACGTCGAGCGACTTGATGACCTCGCGCAGCTCGGCGACGTACGCCTTCGCGACCTCGGGGGCCCGCTCGCCCGCGCCCTCGATGGGCTTGGTGACGATCTCGATGAGCGGGATGCCCGCGCGGTTGTAGTCGAGCAGCGAGTGCGAGGCGCCCTGGATACGACCCGTGGCACCGCCGACGTGCGTCGACTTGCCGGTGTCCTCCTCCATGTGGGCGCGCTCGATCTCCACGCGGAAGACCTCGCCGTCCTCCAGCTGTACGTCGAGGTAACCGTCGAAGGCGATCGGCTCGTCGTACTGGGAGGTCTGGAAGTTCTTCGGCATGTCCGGATAGAAGTAGTTCTTCCGGGCGAAGCGGCACCACTCGGCGATCGAGCAGTTGAGCGCGAGGCCGATCTTGATGGCCGACTCGACGCCGATCTCGTTCACGACCGGCAGCGCGCCGGGCAGGCCGAGACAGGTCGGGCAGGTCTGGCTGTTGGCGTCCTGCTTCAGCTCGGTGGAGCAGCCGCAGAACATCTTGGTCTTCGTACCGAGCTCGACGTGGACCTCGAGGCCCATGACCGGGTCGTACGACGCGAGCGCGTCCTCGTACCCCATCAGCTCGGACGTGGTCGTGGCAGTCACGATTTCTGAAACTTCCCTCTCAGCCCAGCAGGACGTCGTCGTCGCCCAGGCGCTTGAGCTCCCGGTAGAGGATCGCCATACCGGTGACGATGGCGGCGGCGGACACGGCGGCGTCGATCAGCCGCAGGGTGTCGTTGTCGGTGCGGGCCATCTTCGCCTGCTTCGCGACGCTGATCGCGCCGAAAGCGGTACTGGCCAGCGAGACATAGACGCCGGTCTTGGACTTCTTGAAGTTCTTGGCCTTCTTTGCCATGGCACTCACAGCGACGGAGCCTCCTCAAGCAGCGGGTGTCCCCACTTTTCCACGAAAGCGGCCTCTACGGCGGACCCGACCTTGTACAGCCGGTCGTCCTTCATCGCGGGGGCGATGATCTGCAGGCCGACCGGCAGCCCGTCCTCGGGGGCCAGGCCGCAGGGCAGGGACATCGCCGAGTTCCCCGCAAGGTTGGTCGGAATCGTGCACAGGTCCGCGAGATACATCGCCATCGGGTCGTCGGCGCGCTCGCCGATCGGGAAGGCGGTGGTCGGCGTCGTCGGCGAGACGATGACGTCCACGCTCTCGAACGCGGCCTCGAACTCCTGGGTGATCAGCGTGCGCACCTTCTGGGCGCTGCCGTAGTACGCGTCGTAGTAGCCGGAGCTCAGCGCGTACGTGCCCAGGATGATGCGGCGCTTGACCTCGTCGCCGAAGCCGGCCTCGCGGGTCAGCGCGGTGACGTCCTCGGCGGAGTGGCTGCCGTCGTCGCCGACGCGCAGGCCGTAGCGCATGGCGTCGAACCGGGCGAGGTTCGAGGAGCACTCGGACGGCGCGATCAGGTAGTACGCCGACAGGGCCAGGTCGAACGACGGGCAGTCCAGCTCGACGATCTCGGCGCCCAGCGACTTCAGCAGCTCGACGGACTCGTCGAAGCGCTGCACGACACCGGCCTGGTAGCCCTCGCCGCGGAACTGCTTGACGACGCCGACGCGCATGCCCGCGACGGAGCCGTTCTTCGCGGCCTCGACGACCGCGGGGACCGGGGCGTCGATGGACGTGGAGTCGAGCGGGTCGTGACCGGCGATGGCCTCGTGCAGGAGCGCGGCGTCGAGGACGGTACGGGCGCAGGGCCCACCCTGGTCGAGGGAGGAGGAGAACGCCACCATGCCGTAGCGGGAGACGCCGCCGTAGGTCGGCTTGACGCCGACGGTGCCGGTGACGGCCGCGGGCTGGCGGATCGAGCCGCCGGTGTCCGTGCCGATGGCGAGCGGGGCCTCGTACGCGGCGAGGGAGGCGGAGGAACCGCCGCCGGAGCCGCCCGGGATGCGGGTGAGGTCCCACGGGTTGCCGGTGGGCCCGTACGCGCTGTTCTCGGTGCTGGACCCCATGGCGAACTCGTCCATGTTGGTCTTGCCGAGGATGACGACGTCGGCGGCCTTCAGGTTCTTGACCAGCGTCGCGTCGTACGGCGGGATCCACCCTTCGAGGATCTTCGAACCGACGGTGGTCGGGATCCCCTCCGTGGTGAAGATGTCCTTCAGCGCGAGCGGGACGCCGGCCAGCGGGCCGAGCTTCTCGCCCTTGGCGCGCTTCTCGTCGACGGCGGCGGCCTGCTTCAGGGCGCCGTCACGGTCGACGTGCAGGAAGGCGTTCACCTTCTCGTCGACGGCCTCGATCCGGGCCAGGTGGGCCTCGGTGACCTCGACGGCGGTGAGCTCGCCGGAAGCGATCTTCGCCGCGATCTCGGCGGCGGTCAGCTTGATGATGTTGACGTTGATGTCCGTCATGACTGTTTAGTCCTCCCCCAGGATCTGCGGCACCTTGAAACGCTGCTGCTCCTGGGCCGGGGCGCCGGAGAGCGCCTGCTCGGGGGTGAGCGACGGACGGACCTCGTCCTTGCGCATGACGTTCGTCAGCGGCAGCGGGTGCGAAGTCGGCGGTACGTCTTGGTCGGCGACCTCACTGACGCGGGCGACCGCGCCGATGATGTCGTCGAGCTGGCCTGCGAAGTGGTCGAGCTCTTCGGGCTTCAGCTCCAGACGCGCCAGCCGGGCGAGGTGGGCGACCTCCTCGCGCGTGATGCCAGGCATGCGGATCCTCACGGGGTGCGTGTTCTCGGTTTGGCCCCAATCCTATGGGGCGCGGACCCGTGCCGAGGAACGGGTTTGCGGGGGCGGGACCCTCCGGGCTGGTGACCGGACTGCGGGGGCGGGGTGGGGGTCGTCCCCGGGTGCGTGTCACACGGGGTTGGCGTTGCGCAGTTCCCCGCGCCCCCCGTGGGGGGGGGCCCCCCCCCCCCCCCCCCCCCCCCCCCGGGGGGGGGGGGGGGACCCCCCCCCCCCCCCCCCCCCCCCCCCCCCCCGCGCGCCCCCCCCCCCCCCCCCCCCCCCCCCCGGGCCCCGGGGCGGCCGGGGGGGGGCCCGGGGGGGGGGGGGGTCCCACCCCCCCCCCCCCGGCGGGGGGCCGGCGCGGGGGGCGGGGGCCCCCCCCCCCTGG
>NZ_JBTYHB010000047.1:0-67982 GCF_054871485.1 Streptomyces sp. UC4497
GCAAGCCCACATCAGCCACATCCGGCCCTCCCGGGCCGCCCAACAACTTACGGAGCACCACATGAAGTTCCGGACCCACGTCGAACCCCCGGAGCCGATGCACGGCCTGGAGGTCCCTCCGGAGCTCGTGGACGAGCTCGGCGGCGGCAAGCGGCCCCCGGTGGTCATCACGGTCAACGGGCACACGTGGCGCAGCCGGGTCGCCATCATGCGCGGCCGCTGCCTGCTCGGCCTGAGCAAGGCCAACCGGGAGGCCGCGGGTATCGAGACGGGGGAGGAGGTCGAGGTCGACCTGCGACTCGACACCGAGCCCCGCACCGTGACCGAGCCCGAGGACTTCGCCCACGCCCTCGACGCGGACTCGGCCGCCCGCGCCGCCTACGACCGCCTCTCCCACAGCCGCAAACGGCAGCACGTCCTCGCCATCGAGTCCGCGAAGAAGCCCGAGACACGCGCGCGACGCATCGAGAAGGCACTGGAGTCGCTGCGGACGGACTAGCGGAGCGTGGGTCGCCCCAGGGCCCGCCTGTCGAGCACCGTGAGCGTCACGTGGTGGGCGGGCTGCTGCCGCCGGTTGTCAGTGGCTCCTGCAACCATGCGCGCATGAACTCGGACGGCACGGAAAAGAAGACCCTGTCGGTGTTCCTCGCGGCTCAGCGAGCCAGCGTGCTGGCCATCGTCGACGGGCTCGACACGCAGGCACTGAACACGTCGGTTCTGCCCTCCGGCTGGACACCCCTCGGACTCATAGAACACTTGGGACACGCCGAGAGACACTGGTTCCAAGAGGTCGTCACCGGAGCCGCCGAGCCGTTGCCATGGCCCGACGACCATGCCCCCCTGACGACACCGCGAGAGCCGCAGGTGGTTTTCGCCTTCTACGAAGACCAGTGCCGCCGTTCCGATGCCGTGATCGCCCGCACGCCGTTGTCGGCACCCCCACGGGGCCGACACCCCGAACCCCTGGGGGACGAATTCGCCGACCTGCGCGGGATCATCATGCATGTCATCGAAGAGACCGCGCGTCACGCCGGCCATCTGGACATCGCCCGCGAACTACTCGACGGGCGAACGGGACTTGGACCGCGCTGAGCACCGGCCCACACCCCGGACCGGAACCCGGCCTCCACTACGTCCTGCCCGCGATCCACCCCACCACCGACCCCGCCCGAGCGGGCCGGCGACCGCCCATCAGCCGGCCCGACGCCGTCCGACATTCGAGCGCGGCTTGACGAAACGGCCCTGCGGACGGCTCAATTGGTTCATGACTGCCCAGCGCTTGGTCTCGCGTGACCACATCGACTTCGGTCGGGTGTGGTCCGCGGCGTGTTGCGCCTGAATCGGCAGCGGGCCCTCTGACCGGCCCTTTTCTTTCTTGGTGACTCCTCGGTGAACCCTCGGCGGATCCCTCTGTGACCCCGCCCGGGCCCGAGCTCTGACGCCTCGCGCGCGCTGCCACACCACCGCATCCCACGACGCCCCGCGTCGTCACGCCCGTATCGACCCGTCTGTGTGACGAGTCGTCAATCCCGCCTGCGCGCACGGCTGTTCCGGCCTGCCCGCACGCGGTTCTCGCCGCCTGAGAAAGGCCCACCCCATGCCCGTGGAATTCCTCGGCATCGCCGCCACCAACGACGGCTCCGAAACCACCCCCCGTTCCGGCGCCGCCTTCGACAAGGAGTACACACTCCGTCTCGCCCGCGCCCATGAGGACCACGACTGGGACCGGGTGCTGTTCGCGTACGGCTCAGGGTCGCCCGACCCGGCACCGGCCGCCGCCTATATCGCGAGCCACCTCGACCGCCTGCAGATCCTGCTCGCCCACCGGCCCAACGTCTCGTACCCCACCTTCGCCGCCAAGACCTTCGCCACCCTTGATCAGATCAGCGAGGGTCGGCTCACCGTCCACTTCATCACCGGCGGCAACGACCAGGAACAGGGTCGCGAGGGCGACACCCTCACCAAGGACGAGCGCTACAGCCGCACCCGCGAGTACATCCAGCTCGTCAAGAAGATCTGGACCACCCACGAACCCTTCGACCACGAGGGCGAGCACTACCGCTTCCACGACTTCGTCAGTGATGTCTTCCCGGTCCAACAGCCGCGGCCCGGCGTCTCGTTCGGAGGTTCCTCGCCCGCCGCGTACGCCGCCGGGGGAGCGGAGGCCGACATCTACTGCCTGTGGGGCGAGCCGCTGGCGAAGACCGCCGAGCAGATCGAGACCGTGAAGGCCGCCGCGAAGGCCGCGGGCCGCACCGACGTCCCGCGCATCCAGGTCGCCTTCCGCCCGATCATCGCGCCGACCGAGGAGCTGGCCTGGGAGAAGGCGCACCGCACGGTCGGCGCGATCAAGGCCAGGAAGGAGCGGGGCGAGCGCGTCGGCAGGCGTCACCACGGGCACGCCGAGCCGCAGAACACCGGATCTCAGCGGCTCATCGCCATCGCCGAGGCAGGGGAGCGGTACGACCGCGCCCTGTGGACCCCGACGGCCGCCGCGACCGGCGGCGCGGGCAACTCCAACGCCCTCGTCGGCACCCCGGAGACCGTGGCCCAGGCGCTCCTCGACTATTACGACCTCGGTGTCGACATCCTCTCCGCACGCGGCTACGACCTTCTGGACGACGCGATCGACTTCGGCCGGTACGTGATCCCGATCGTGCGCGAGGAGGTCGCCAAGCGCGACGCCGAGCGCACGGCACGCGGGACCGAGACGCAGGCGGCGGTGGGCGCATGACCTCCCTGGCCCAACCACCCGCACCGTCCGAGGATGTGACGGTCGTTCACGTCCCCGTGTCCGACCCGCGTGTCGAGCCGCTGCTGCGCGAGCTCGGCGACGAGTACTCGACCCGGTACGGCAAGGACGCCCACGCCGAGATCGCCCGTTACCCCGACGAGGAGTTCACGCCTGCCCACGGCGGGCTGCTGCTCCTCATCCTCGAGAACGGTGAACCCGTCGCGGGCGGCGCCTTCCGCCGCTACGACGACGACACCGCCGAGCTGAAGCGGATCTGGACGCACTCCGCCCACCGACGCCGCGGGCTCGCCCGCCGCGTGGTCGACGAGCTGGAGCGCGAGGCCGGCGAGCGCGGCTACCGGCGGATCCACCTCACCACCGGGCCCCGCCAGCCGGAAGCCCGCGGCCTCTACCTGGCCACCGGGTACACACCGCTCTTCGACACCGAGGCCGACCCCGAGTCCATCGGCCCGCTGCCGTTCGAGAAACACCTCCCGGGCGCCGCGCCCACCGAACCGGCCCCGACGCCTCCGGCCTCGCTCAAAGTGGTCCCGATCCGCCACTACGCCCGCTGGGTCGCGGCCGCCGCCGTGCTCGTCCTGGTCGCCCAGTTCGCGCACGGCCTGCTGACCAACCCCGTATGGGAATGGGACGTCTTCCGCGCCTACGTCCTGTCCGAGACGATCGTGCAGGCCGTCTGGGTCACACTCCAACTCACCGCATACGCAACGGTGTTGGGGTTCCTGCTCGGTACGGTGCTGGCCTTCATGCGGCTCTCGCAGAGTCCCGTGCTGCAGACCGTGGCCTGGACCTACATCTGGATCTTCCGGTCCATCCCGATGATCGTCCAGCTCGTCTTCTGGTTCAATCTCAGCGCGCTCTACAAGGAGTTGGGCCTCGGCATCCCCTTCGGCCCCGTGTTCTGGTCCGTCGACAGCAACAGCCTCATCGGCACCATCGGCGCCGCCGTCATCGGCCTCACCCTGCACCAGGCCGCGTACGCCGCGGAGATCGTCCGCGGTGGTGTCATCTCCGTCGACCGGGGCCAACTGGAGGCCGCCGCGGCGCTCGGCATCCCGCGCCTGCGGCAGATCCGCCGGATCGTGCTGCCGCAGGCCATGCGCGCCATCCTGCCCACGGCGGGCAACGAGATCATCGGCCTGCTCAAGGGCACCTCGGTGGTCTACGTGATGTCCATCGGAGAGCTCTTCTACCAGGCCCAGGTCATCTACGGCCGCAACGGCCGGGTGATCCCGCTGCTCCTCGTCGCCACCGCCTGGTACGTGGTCCTCACCTCGCTCCTCTCCATCGCCCAGCACTACGTGGAACGCCGATACGCCCGGGGCGCCGCCGCCCCGAAGACCCTCCGGGCCCTGGGAGGCCGACGATGAGCAAGCCCATGGTGGACATCCAGGACGTCCACAAGAGTTTCGGCCCGCTGGAGGTGCTGCGCGGCGTCGACCTGCGCGTGCACGCCGGTGAGGTCACCGTGATCCTCGGCCCGTCCGGCTCCGGCAAGTCCACGCTGCTGCGCACCATCAACCACCTGGAGAAGGTGAACAGCGGCTGGATCAGCATCGACGGCGAACTCATCGGATACCGCCGCTCGGGCGACAAGCTGCACGAACTGCGGGAGCGGGACGTCCTGAAGCAGCGCACCCACATCGGGTTCGTCTTCCAGGACTTCAACCTCTTCCCGCACCTGACCGTGCTCGACAACCTGATCGAGGCCCCCGTCTCCGCCCTGCGCCGCCCGCGCAAGGAGGCGGAAGACGCCGCACGGACACTGCTCGAACGGGTGGGGCTCGGCGACCGGGCCGATTCCTATCCGCGCCAGCTCTCCGGCGGCCAGCAGCAGCGCGTCGCCATCGCCCGCGCGCTCGCCCTCGAACCCAAGGTGCTGCTCTTCGACGAGCCCACATCGGCGCTCGACCCGGAGCTTGTGGGTGAGGTCCTCGATGTCATCAAGGACCTCGCGAGCACCGGAACCACCATGATCGTCGTCACCCACGAGATCGGCTTCGCCCGCGAGGTCGCCGACACCGTGGTGTTCATGGACGGCGGTGTCGTCGTGGAGCAGGGGACACCCGCGGCCGTCCTCGACGCCCCGCAGCAGGAACGCACCCGTGCCTTCCTCTCCAAGGTCCTGTGACCCGCCTCCTCCGCCCGTCCCCTTATTCGCACGCAAGGAGAACGACCATGCCCACCACCCTCGCCGGCCGCCGCCGCACCACCATCGCCGCGCTCTCGCTCGCGGCCACCCTGCTCCTCGCCGCCTGCAGCAACCCCTCCGACGGCGGCACCACCGAGGTCGCGGACGGATCGGGCGCCAAGGCGAAGATCAACCTCAGTCCCGAGCAGCACCGCGTCACCACCGGCAAGGTCGACTCCATAGCCGACGAGGTGCCCGAGCGGATCCGTAAGAGAGGAACCCTGGAGGTCATCGGCTCCTCCAGCTCCGCCGCGCCGCTCGGCTTCCACGCCACCGACAACAAGACCGTCATCGGTGTCGAGCCCGACCTCGCGTACCTCGTCGCCGACGTCCTCGGCCTCAAGGTGCACCGCACCACCGCCTCCTGGGAGAACATCTTCGTCGGCCTCGACAGCGGCAAGTACGACGTGGGCCTCAGCAACATCACGGTCACCGAGGAGCGCAAGGAGAAGTACGACTTCGCCACCTACCGCAAGGACAACCTGGGGTTCGAGGCGAAGGAGGGCAGCGGT
This sequence comes from Streptomyces sp. UC4497, assembly GCF_054871485.1. Classification (NCBI taxonomy): domain Bacteria; kingdom Bacillati; phylum Actinomycetota; class Actinomycetes; order Kitasatosporales; family Streptomycetaceae; genus Streptomyces; species Streptomyces sp. UC4497. The sequence goes on from NZ_JBTYHB010000047.1 coordinate 5,459, forward strand.
CTGAAGGTCAGGGGACCGAAGGACGTGGCGGGCAAGACGGTCGCCGTGGGCAGCGGCACCAACCAGGAGAAGCTGCTCATCGAGTGGAGCAAGGCGAACGTGAAGGCCGGCCGCAAGCCGGTGGACATCAAGTACTACCAGAACGACAGCGACACCTATCTCGCCCTGCAGTCCGGTCGTATCGACATCTATCTCGGCCCCAACCCGACCGCCGCCTACCACGCGGCCAGCACCGGGAAGACCGAGGTCGTCGGCACGTACTCGGGCGCCGGCGCCAAGCTCCAGGGCCTCATCGCCGCCACCACCAAGAAGGACAGCGGGCTCGTGAAGCCGCTCGCCGAAGCGCTCGACCACGTCATCGACAACGGCAGCTACGCGAAGGTCCTCAAGCGCTGGGGGCTGTCCGACGAGGCCGTGACCAAGTCGAGGATCAACCCGCCCGGCCTGCCGAAGACCGGCAAGTAGTCACTCCTGTCTGCTCTCGCAGACCTGTCGGCTTTCACAGAAAGGCACCTTCGTGTCTCCCTCGCCCTCTCCTCATCTGCACCTCGCCGTCGCCCTCGACGGCACCGGGTGGCACCCCGCTTCCTGGCGCGAGCCGGTGTCCCGGCCGCGCGAGCTGTTCACCGCCGCCTACTGGGCGGAGCTCGTCGCCGGGGCCGAGCGCGGCCTGCTCGACTTCGTCACCATCGAGGACGGACTCGGCCCGCAGTCCGCCCACTTCCTCGATCCGGACGAGCGCACCGACCAGGTCCGCGGCCGCCTCGACGCCGTACTGATCGCCTCGCGCGTCGCCCCGCTGACCCGGCACATCGGCCTGGTCCCGACCGCCGTGGTCACGCACACCGAACCGTTCCACCTCTCCAAGGCGATCGCCACCCTCGACTACGTCAGCGAGGGCCGCGCGGGACTGCGCGTGCAGGTCACCGCCCGCCCGAACGAGGCCGCCCACTTCGGCCGCCGCACCATCGACCGCATCGACGCCTACGACAGCCCGAACGCAAAGGAGTTGGTGACCGAGCTCTTCGACGAGGCCGCCGACTACGTGGAGGTCGTGCGGCGGCTGTGGGACAGCTGGGAGGACGGCGCGGAGATCCGGGACGCCGCGACGGGCCGCTTCATCGACCGGGACAAGCTGCACTACATCGACTTCCAGGGCAGCCACTTCAGCGTCCGGGGCCCCTCCATCACACCCCGCCCGCCGCAGGGCCAGCCGCTCGTCACCGCCCTCGCGCACGACACCGTCCCGTACCGCCTGGTGGCCCGCGCCACCGACGTCGGATACGTCACACCGGGCGACGCCGAGCAGGCCCGCGCCATCGTGGGCCGAATCCGCGCCGAGCAGGAGACGGCCGGGCGGGCCGGGGAGCCCCTGCATGTCTTCGGCGACCTGGTGGTGTTCCTCGACGAGGACCAGGCCGCCGCGACCGCCCGCCGGGACCGGCTCGACGCGCTCGACGGAGCGCCGTACGTGAGCGACGCCCCGACCTTCGCGGGCACCCCCGCCCAACTCGCCGACCTGCTCCAGGAGTTGAACGGGGCCGGGCTCACGGGCTTCCGGCTGCGCCCCGCCGTCGCGGGACACGACCTCCCGGCGATCACCCGGGGCCTCGTCCCCGAACTCCAGCGCCGTGGTGTCTTCCGCCGCGCGTACGAGGCCGACACCCTGCGCGGCCTCCTCGGCCTCGACCGCCCCGCCAACCGCTATGCCGCCGCGTGAGCCGGAGGGAACCCTCATGACCAAGCCACTGAAGCAGATCCACCTGGCCGCCCATTTCCCCGGCGTCAACAACACCACCGTGTGGAGCGACCCGCGGGCAGGCAGCCATATCGAGTTCGGCTCCTTCGCCCACTTCGCGCGCACCGCCGAACGCGCCAAGTTCGACTTCCTGTTCCTCGCCGAGGGGCTGCGCCTGCGCGAACAGGGCGGTGAGATCTACGACTTGGACGTCGTCGGCCGCCCCGACACGTTCACCGTCCTCGCCGCGCTCGCCGCCGTCACCGAGCGCATCGGGCTGACCGGCACCATCAACTCCACCTTCAACGAGCCCTACGAGGTGGCCCGCCAGTTCGCGAGCCTCGACCACCTCTCCGGCGGCCGCTCCGCATGGAACGTCGTCACCTCCTGGGACGCGTTCACCGGCGAGAACTTCCGCCGCGGCGGCTTCCTCCCGCAGGACGAACGCTACTCACGCGCACGTGAGTTCCTCGCCACCGCGAACGAACTGTTCGACTCCTGGCACGCCGACGAGATCCTCGCCGACCAGGAGACCGGCTCCTTCCTGCGCGACGCCAAGGCGGGCTCCTTCGTCCACACCGGACAACACTTCGACATCCACGGGCAGTTCAACGTCCCGCGCTCCCCGCAGGGCCGCCCGGTCGTCTTCCAGGCCGGCGACTCCGACGAGGGCCGCGAGTTCGCCGCGGCCGAAGCAGACGCCATCTTCAGCCGGCACGGCACTCTCGACGCGGGTCGGGAGTTCTACGCGGACGTGAAGTCCCGCCTCGCCAAGTACGGCCGCGGCAAGGACCAGTTGCTCATCCTGCCCGCCGCCACCTTCGCCCTCGCCGACACCGACGCGGAGGCCGAGGAACTCGCCCGCGAGGTGCGCCGCCACCAGGTCAGCGGGGCCACCGCCCTCAAGCACCTGGAGTTCGTCTGGAACCGGGACCTGTCCTCCTACGACCCGGAGGGACCGCTGCCCGACATCGACCCGGACGTCGGCGACACCCACATCGCCGAGGGCCGCGCCCAGGTCCGCATGTACCGGGACCCGCTGGCCACCGCCCGCGAGTGGCGCGAGCTCGCCGCCGCCAACAAGTGGTCCATCCGCGACCTCGTCATCCACACCGGCAACCGGCAGAACTTCGTCGGCTCCCCGGCCACCATCGCCAAGACCATCAACGAGTACGTCCAGGCCGACGCCTCCGACGGCTTCATCCTCGTCCCGCACATCACCCCCGGCGGCCTGGACGAGTTCGCCGACAAGGTGGTCCCGCTCCTCCAGGAACAGGGCGTCTTCCGTACGGAGTACGAGGGCACGACGCTGCGCGACCACCTGGGCCTGGCCCACCCCGACGACGCCCCCGCGACCACCGAGGAGTTCTCCCGTGTCTGACATCCCCCTCGCCGTCCTCGACCTGGTCCCGGTCCCGTCCGGCTCGACCGCGGGCGACGCCCTGCGCAACTCCATCGACCTCGCCCAGCAGGCCGAGCGGTTCGGCTACGCCCGCTACTGGTTCGCCGAGCACCACCTCAACCCCGGCGTCGCCGGCACGTCGCCCGCTGTCGTCCTCGCCCTGACCGCCTCCGCCACCGAGACCATCCGGCTCGGCTCCGGCGCCGTACAGCTCGGACACCGCACCGCGCTGTCCACGGTGGAGGAGTTCGGCCTCCTCGACGCGCTGCACCCCGGGCGCATCGACCTGGGACTCGGCCGCTCGGGCGGACGGCCGCCCGCGCAGCCCGCGTCGCCGACGCCGACCGCAACCCCAGTCGTCGACGGCGTCGCCCCGGGCGGCCTCGTCATCCCGCCGCGCTTCTCCTTCGAGCACCTCCTCGGCTCGCCGCGCGTCGCGCTGCAACGCAAGCTGCTCCAGCAGCCGGGCGCGCAGGCGCAGGACTACGCCGAGCAGATCGACGACATCCTCGCCCTGTTCGCCGGCGCCTACATATCCCCCGACGGGGTCGAGGCACATGTCGTGCCGGGGGAGGGGGCCGACGTCGACGTGTGGATCCTGGGCAGCAGCGGCGGCGAGAGCGCCGAGGTGGCGGGCGCGCGCGGACTGCCGTTCGCCGCGAACTACCACGTCAGCCCCGCCACGGTGCTGGAGGCGGTGGAGGGCTACCGGTCCTTCTTCAAGCCCTCCGACACCCTCGACAAGCCGTACGTCAGTGTCTCCGCCGACGTCGTCGTCGCCGACGACGACGCCACAGCCCGCGAACTCGCCACCGGCTACGGCCTGTGGGTGCGCAGCATCCGCAACGCCGAGGGTGCCATCGACTTCCCGACGCCGGACGAAGCGCGCGAGTACGAGTGGAGCGACGCCGACCGGGCGCTCGTGCAGGACCGCCTCGACACCCAGTTCGTCGGCTCGCCGACCACCGTGGCCCGCCGCCTCGCCCAGCTCCAGGAGGCCACCGGCGCCGACGAGCTGCTCATCACGACGATCACCCACGACCACGCCGACCGGGTCCGCTCCTACGAGCTGCTGGCCGAGGAGTGGAACCGCTCTTGACGCGAAGTCCCGGCGGCCACACACTCCTCTAAGGGAATCCTAGTGAATTGGTAGGGAATCATGGGTGGTGCGGCGCGCGAGCTCGGCGACGAGGCCGCCCGCGCCGCCGTCGGGGCCCTGCCCCGGCTCACGTCCCGCCGTCACATCGATCTCGCGCGGGTGTGCAGCGCGGCGAGTTCTCCCCACGGCGGAGGCCAACTCGCCGCCCACGCCTGACACTTCCGTACGCATGCCCGTACGCCCGTGATCGAGCACCCCCAGGGAGACGCATGTCCGCACCGGCCCCGTCCACCGTGCCCACCTTCCGGAGCAGGATCGGCTGCGACGCGCGCAGCGGCTACTACGCCGCCCCGCACCGCTACCGCCTCCACCTGTCGCCGTCCTGCCCGCACTGTCTGCAGATCGCCGTCACCCACAGCCTGCTCCGGCTCGACGACACCCTCCCGGTGACCCTGCTGCCCGCCGCGTCCGACACACCCGGCGGCGGGCACCGGGCCCTGGCTCCCCTGTACGAGGCCACGTCCCACCAGTACCCCGGACCGGCCCTGGTGCCGGTGCTCAGCGACGACTGGACCGGGCGGATCGTCAGCACCCACCCCGGGGACATCCTGCGCGACCTCGCCCGGCACTTCGGGGAGCACGGCCCCGACCTCCTCCCGCGCGGCGCCGAGGACGCGATCGACGCGGTGGGCCGGCTCTGCGAGCGGGGCATCACCGCGTCCGCCCGGCGCGGCGACGACACCGGGCTCGCCACGCTGCTGCGCGCGCTGAACGTCCTCGAACGGCGGCTCGCGGGCAGGGAGTTCGTCCTTGGCGGCCAACTCACGCTCGCCGACGTGCGGTTGTGGTCGACCCTCGTACACCCGGACACCGCGCACCGGACCATCGGCCATCCCCGGCTCTCGGCGTACCTGCGCCGCCTCTCCGAGCACCCCGCCTTCGCGCCGCACCTCGCGAGCTACTCCTTGGCGCTGGCCTGACGTGAGTTGAATTCCTCGACGTTCTTTTTCTGCTCCTCATAGCTGTCCGTGAACCGGGTGTCCCCGGGCGCGACCGTCACGAAGTACAGCCAGTCGCCCTTGGGCGGGGCGATCGCCGCGTCGAGTGCGTCCTCCCCGGGATTGCCGATGGGCGTGGGCGGCAGGCCCTTGTGCTCGTACGTGTTGTACGGGCTGTCGGTCCTGGTGTCGGCATGGCTGGTGTCGAGGGTAGAGCGGTTCAGGGCGTAGTTGATCGTGGAGTCCATCTGGAGCTTCATGCCCTGGTCGAGTCGGTTGTAGATGACCCGGGCGACCTTCCCCATGTCCTCGTGGGTGTCGGCCTCCGCCTGCACGATGCTCGCGATGACGACCGTCTCGTACACGGATACGCCGTTGGTGTCCGCGCCCTCGGTGACGTGGTCGGCCTTCAGCCGCTGATTGGCGGTGTTGTTCAGGTACGAGAGGAGCGACGCCGGGGTGGTGTCCTTGTCCACGGGGTACGTGGCCGGGAAAAGATAGCCCTCCGGGTTGCCGTCCGCCGCGGCCGGCAGGGTGAAGTGCGCCTTCGCCGCGGCCTTCTTCGTGGTCCCGTCGTCGACGGCGAGCGCCTTGTCCACGGCCTCGTACACCTGGGTCGCGCGGTACCCCTCGGGGATCACGAGCTTCTTGGACCGGGTGGTCTCCTTCCCGCCGAGGACCACCACCAACGTCACGACAACGGCGGCGACGACGGCAAGGCCCACGACGGCAAGCGCGATCAGCCTGCCGCGTCGACCGAGCCGGCGCTTCTTCTCTGTCCCCTGGTCGGCGGGGGTGTTCATATCGTCTGGCACACCGGAACGCTAACCAATTCCCGCTCACCTCACCCGCAGCGCCACCGCCAACAGCGCCGCGTCCGCCGGCCTCCGCAGATCCCGCCCGGTCAGCTCGTGGAACCGGTTGAAGCGGTGCTGCACCGTGTTGCGGTGGCAGTAGAGCGCGTCGGCCGTGTCCGCGATGGAGCCGGAACCCGACAAATGGACCCGGACGGTGTGCAGCAGACGGTCCGCCTCGCTGCTGGTGACACCGGGACCGTGCAGTGCGCCCAGCACATCCGCCGCCAGGTCGCGGCCGAAGTCACCAGCGCGGTGCGCGAGGACGTCCAGCCAGCTGTCCTCCAGGAGGCGCGGCGAGCGCGTGTCGGCGGGCAGCACCTGCGCCGTCGCCACCGCGAGCACCGTGGCCCGCGGCACGGCGGCGAGCCCGGCCGCCTGCGGGGCCACCCCGCACGGCGAGTCCTGGAGCTGGTCCAGGACGTACGGGCGGGTGATGCGGCCGCTGAGCTGCACCACCAGGACCGCGTCCCCGCCGACCATCTGCTGCTGCACCGCCGCCCCCGCCCCGCGCAGTGTCAGGCCCGCACGGTGCAGCCCTGGCCCGGCCGCCGCGGACGACGCCGCGCACAGGAAACGGCCGTCGTCCGCGAGACCCAGGGCGCGGCCCGCGTCGCGTACGACGGTCGGGTTGCGGCCCTCCGTCTCCAGGAGCCGGGCGAACCACATGCGCCGCTCGTCCTCCTCGCGGCGCCCCATCTCCAGGACCGTGCGCTGATACGCCGTCATGATCCCGGTGACGTGCCGTTCGACCGCCTCCCACACGTGGTACGCCGAGCCCGCCAGATCGGCCATGTCCTCGGGACGCGCCCGGTTCACGAGCGCCTGCCACACCACCCGGAAGTCGAGCCGCGCCGCCTCCAGGAGCGCGTCGAGCGGGACGCCCTGCCGGGCCCGCTCCTCGCCCACCCGCCGTGAGACGTCCGAGATGTGCGGCGGCACCGGCAGCCGCGCCACCGTGCGCAGCAGCAGCTCGAAGGCCTGCCAGGCCGAATCGCGGAACTGGACGTCCGGCACCTGGGTCGCGTACGCGGTGCGCACCGGGCCGACCATCCCCAGCCACTCGCCGATCAGGTCGTCCACATTGTCCAGGCACTGCCCGGCGAGTTCCGCGATGCGCGGCGAGGTCGGGGGCAGGCCGGGGCGGCCCTGACCTTCGGAATTGTGCATGTGACCAATTCTCGGTGGTGCGAGGGCGATGTTTCAACGTTGGTTCCGTGCCCGGAGCCGAGGATCCTGGTGCGATCCCTGGGCGGAGCGTCCGGGGCCCGCCGACCAGGAGGGCCATCCGACCGTGCACTTGACCCCTCGAGAACAGGAACGGCTCCAGCTGTTCACCGTCGCCGAACTCGCCCGTAGGCGCCGCGCGCGCGGACGACGGCTCAACGCCCCCGAGGCGATCGCCCTGATCTGCGACGAGATCCTGGAGGCCGCCTGGGACGGGCTGACCCTGGACGAGGTGATCGAGGCGGCGGAGCGGGTGCTCACCGTCGACGACGTGCTGGACGGGGTCGCCGACATCGTGACGACGGTGCAGGTGGAGGCGCTGTTCCCGAGCGGCACGTCCCTGGTCGCCGTCGACCGGCCCATCGGGCCCGCCAGTGCGGAGGGCCCGGGCGCCGTGCGGACCGCCGAGACTCCCATCGAGATCAACGTGGGGCGGCCGCGCACCACCCTCACCCTCCGCAACACCGGCGACCGTGTCGTCTACATCTCCTCGCACTACCCGCTGCACGAGGCCAACCAGGCGCTGGAACTCGACCGCGAGGCCGCCCGCGGGCTGCGGCTCGACATCGCCGCCGGCACCGCCCTCGCCTTCGAACCCGGCGAGAAGCGCGAAGTCGTCGTCATCCCCGCAAGCCGCAAGACCCGTACGACCGAGGAGCGCGCATGACCAGCGTCGACCGCCGCACGTACCACGCCCTGTACGGGCCCACGACCGGCGACCGGATCCGGCTCGGCGACACCTGCCTGTGGGTGGAGGTCGAGGCCGACGACGGCACCCCCGGCGACGAACTCCTCGGCGGCTGCGGCAAGACGGTCCGCGACGGGCTCCTCGCCTCGCCGCGCTCGGACCGCGAGTCCGCCCTCGACATGGTCGTCGCCGGGGTCGTCCTGATGGACCCGGTGCTCGGTGTGCGCAAGACCGACATCGGCATCAAGGACGGCCGGATCGTCGCCGTCGGCGGGGTCGGCAACCCGGACGTGATGGACGTCGAGTACGCCATCGACTCGCACACCTCCGTGGTGCCGGGGGAGGGGCTCATCGCCACCCCGGGCGTCGTCGACAGCCACGTCCACCTGTCCTCGCCCGAGGTCGCGCCCGCCGCGCTGTCGGCCGGAGTCACCACGCTCGTCGGCATGGGCCTCGGCGGCGTCTGGGAGATCGGCTGCAACCCCACCCACAACCTGCACACCCTGATGAGCGCCTGGCAGGACACCCCGCTCAACATCGCCTTCCTGGCCCGCGGTTCGTCCAGTTCGCGGGCGCTGCTCGACGAGATCACCCTGGCAGGGGCCGGCGGCTTCAAGATCCACGAGGACTTCGGGGCGACGCCGCGCATCATCGATACCTGCCTCGACACCGCGGAACAGGCCGACCTGCCGGTCGCGCTGCACACCGACTCCATGAACGAGTCGGGGTACTTGAGGGACACCCTCGGCGCCACCCGCGGCCGCACCGTGCACGCGTATCACGTGGAGGGCGGCGGCGGTCACCCCGACCTCCTGGAGATCCTCTCCGAGCCGAACATCCTGCCCTCGTCGACGACACCCACCGTGCCGTACACCCCCAACACGGTCGGCGAGCTGTTCCCGATGACGATGACCGTGCACCGGCAGAACCACGCCTCCGCGAGCGATGTCGCCATCTCCAAGGGGCGGATCCGCGAGCACGCCATCGCCGCCGAGAACGCCCTGCACGACCTCGGCGCCATCTCCATCGTCAACTCCGACTCCATGGGCATGGGCCGGATCGCCGAGACGGTGCGCAGGACGTGGCAGCTCGCCCACGTGCAGGCGCTCGCGAACGGTGGAGGGGGAGTGGAACACCCGGACAACGCGCGGGTGTTGCGCTACCTCGCGAAGATCACCCTCAACCCGGCGCTCGCGCACGGCCTCTCCCATGAAGTGGGCACCGTGCAGGCCGGGCGGATGGCGGACCTGGTGCTGTGGGACCCCAAGTGGTTCGGCAGCAAGCCCGAGTTGGTCATCAAGTCCGGGTTCGTGGCGTGGGGCAACACGGGCTCGGGGTCGGGCTCGACCCGGCTCACCCAACCACGTTCCTACAAGCCCTACTTCGGGTCCCTCGGCGCCGCGCCCGCCCGGCTCGCCAAGGTCTTCGTCGCCGAGGCCGCGCTCACCGACCGCGCCGCGCGGGCGGCCCTGCCGAGGGGACTCTCGTACGCCCCGATCCGTGACAGCCGCGGCCTGACCCGCTCCGACATGCTGCACAACACGGCGACGCCACGGGTCGTGGTGCCGCGCGAGCCCGGACCGGTCCTCGTCGACGGGGTCGAGACGGGGACTCCGGCCGCCACCGTGGTGCCGCTCGCGCAGCTGCACCACTTCGCCTGATCCCGAGGGGGCAACCGTCACATGCAGCTCGATCTGCTCGTCCGCAACGCGCACATCCGCAGCCTCGACCCCGAACGGCCCACCGCCACAACTCTGGGCGTCCTCAACGGCGTTGTCGTAGGACTCGACGAGGACGTGGTCGGCCTCGGCGCTCGTCGAGTCCTTGACGCGGGCGGCGCCACCGTCGTCCCCGGCTTCAACGACGCGCACTGCCACACCGCCTGGTTCGGCCTGAACCTCACCCAGCTCGACGTCTCCACCGCCCGTTCGGTCGACGACGTGTACGCCGCCGTGGCCGCGCACGCCGAAGGGCTCGCCCCGGACGCCTGGGTGCTGGGCGCCGGGCTCGACCACAACAACTGCGGGGGCCACTGGCCGCACCGCGACGCCCTCGACCGCGCGGCGGGCGGCCGGCCCGTCTGGATCAAGCACACCTCGGGGCACGCCTGCGTCGTCAACACGCCCGTGCTGCATGCCGCCGGAGCGCTGGAGGACGGGTTCCGCGACCCGGACGGCGGAGTCGTCTCCCGCGACGAACACGGCCGCCCCGACGGCCTGTTGGAGGAGACCGCCCAGAGCCTCGCGCAGCGCCAGGTGCTTCCGTACCCGGTGGAGACCGTCGCCGACGCCGTCGACGCGGCGACCCGGCACTACCTCACCGAAGGCGTCACCAGCTTCACCGAGGCCGGGATCGGCGGCGGCTGGATCGGCCAGACGCCGGTCGAACTGGCCGCGTACCAACTCGCCCGCGAGACCGGCCGGTTGCACACCCGCGCCCAGCTGATGGCCGCCTCCGACGTACTGCACCCACTGACCGCGCACACCGACGACGACATCACCCTCGGGCTCGACCTCGGCATGCGCACCGGCTTCGGCGACGACACGCTCTCCCTCGGCCCGGTCAAGATCTTCCTGGACGGCTCGCTGCTGGGTCGCACGGCCGCCGTCACCGAACCGTTCTGCGGCTGCCCCCACAACGAAGACCGGCCCATCGGCTACTTCCAGGGCGACGCCGGCTCCATGACCGACCTCGTCGTCGCAGCGCACCGCTCCGGCTGGACGGTGGCCGCGCACGCCATCGGCGACCGCGCCGTCGACCTGGCCCTCGACGCCTTCGCCCGCGCCCACAAGGAACGGCCACGGCCCGGCGTCCGCCACCGTATCGAGCACGCCGGCATCGTCCGACCCGAGCAGCTCGCCCGCTTCGCCGAACTCGGCGTCGTGCCCGTCCCGCAGCACAACTTCCTGCACACCTTCGGTGATGCCATGGCCGCCGCACTCGGCCCCGAGCGCACCGCATGGTCGTACCGGATGCGCTCCTTCACCGACCTCGGCCTGCCCGTCCCCGGCAGCTCCGACCGGCCCGTCGCACCGGGCGCGCCGCTGCCCGTGATCCAGTCGATGGTCGTGCGCCTGACCGAAACAAAGGTGCCGTACGGTCCGGACGAAGGTGTTCCGGTCCTTGCCGCGCTGCGCGCCTGGACCGAGGGCTCGGCCCTCGCCACCGGCTTCGGCGGGCGCAAGGGGCGGCTCGCCCCCGGGTATCTGGCCGACCTCACCGTCCTGGACGGCGACCCCGTCCGCACGGACCCCGACCGCATCGGCGCGATCGGCGTCCTCGCCACCGTCGTGGGCGGCGACCCCGCCTACGACCCGCACCAGCTCACCCGCACCCCCGCACGCCACGGTCCCCCTTCCGCTCCGGCCACCCCGGCCGCCCCTCCCCAGGAGACCCCGTGAGCACGACATCCACGCCCCCGCTGAAAGACATCAGAAGGCTGTTGTTCGGCGCGTTCAGCGGCACCGCCCTGGAGTGGTACGACTACTTCCTCTACGGCACCGCCGCCGCGCTCGTCTTCAACAAGCTGTTCTTCACCGACCTGAACGCGGCCGCGGGCACCCTCGCCTCCTTCGGCACCTTCGCCGTCGGCTTCGTGGCCCGGCCCATCGGCGCCGCGATCTTCGGCCACGTCGGCGACCGCTACGGGCGCAAGGTGTCCCTCATCATCACCGTCGTCATGATGGGCGCCACCACCGGCTGTATCGGCCTGCTGCCCACATACGGCACCATCGGCATCTGGGCGCCGATCCTGCTCACCGTGCTCCGCTTCGTGCAGGGCATCTCCGTCGGCGGTGAGTGGTCGGGCGCGATGCTGCTCACGCTCGAGCACACCCCGAAGGAGAAGCACGGCAGCTACTCCTCGGTGCCCCAACTCGGCTCGCCGGTCGGCACGTTGATGTCCAGCGGCGCCTTCGCCCTCGTCGGCATGCTGCCTGACGACGCCTTCTACTCCTGGGGCTGGCGCCTGCCGTTCCTCGCCGCGTTCCCGCTGCTCGGCTTCGCGCTCTACCTGCGCGTACGCATTGAGGAGTCCCCGGTCTTCCGCGCCATGCAGGAGGACGCGGAGCGCGACGGGCCGCCGCCCGCGCCGCTCGTCGAGGCGTTCCGCCGTACCTGGGGCCGCATGATCGTCGGCGTCGTGGCCGCGCTCCTCGGAGTCGGCGGCTTCTTCCTCATGACCACGTTCATCATCAGCTACGGCACCGGCGAACTCGGCATCGACAAACAGACGATGCTCAACGCGACGGTCGTCGGCGCCGTCGTCGAGATCGTGGTCATCATCGCCGGCGGACGCCTCGCCGACCGCATCGGCTCGTGGAAGGTGTGTGCCATCGGCGCCGCCGTCACGATGCTGGCCGCGTTCCCCGCCTTCTGGCTCGTCGACACCAAGCAGACCCCGCTGGTGTACCTCGGCGTCGCGCTCGGCATCGGCGCGCTCTCCATCCCGTACGGCCCGATCGGCGCGGTCGTCGCCTCGCTCTTCCCCGAGGAGTTCCGCTACAGCGCCGTCGCCATGTCGTACAACCTCGCCGGCGTCCTCGGCGGCTTCATCCCGCTCGTCGCGGCCTCGGTCACCGGCGCGGCGGGCGGCGCGTCCTGGGGTGCCGCGCTGCTCCTCGTCCTCGTGGCCGCCTGCACTGTCGCCGGGTCCGTCGCGGCCGGTACGGTGCTGCGCCGACACGGCGCCCTTCCCTCCAGCGACACACTGAACGCAAAGGTTGCAGCATGACCGTGCATCATCCTGCCCGCACCGGCGGCCAGGTCCTCGTCGACCAGCTCCGGGCCCACGACGTCGACACCGTCTACGGTGTGCCCGGCGAGAGCTATCTCGCCGTCCTCGACGCCCTGTACGACGCGCCGGTCCGCATGGTGGTGTGCCGCCACGAAGGCGGCGCCGGGTACATGGCCGAGGCCTCCGGCAAACTCACCGGGCGCCCCGGCGTGTGCTTCACGACGCGGGGGCCAGGCGCCACCAACGCGCTCGTCGCCCTGCACACCGCCCACCAGGACGCCACCCCGCTGGTCCTCTTCGTCGGCCTCGTGCCGCGTGATCACACCCACCGGCACGCGTTCCAGGAGCTGGACCTGCGGGGCACGTTCGGCACGAACGCGAAGCTCGTCGAGACGATCGAGGATGCGGCCCGCATACCGGAGTACGTGGCCCGCGCCTTCGCCGTCGCGAGCAGCGGCCGGCCGGGGCCCGTCGTCGTCGGGCTGCCGGAGGACATGCTGACGGATGTCGTCGAGGTGGCCGATGCCAGGCCGCTGCCGGTGCCGCAGGGCGGCGTGTCGGCCGAGGAACTGGCCGTACTGGAAGGCCTGTTGGCGGAGGCCGAGCGGCCCGTGGTGCTGCTCGGCGGCAGCCGCTGGACGGACCGGGCGCGCGCCGACGTACGTGCATGGGCCGAGGCCTGGTCGCTGCCCGTCGCCGTGGACTTCCGCTGCCAGGACCTGATGGACAACGAGGCCGAGGTCTACGTGGGCAACCTCGGCTACGGGCGCGCCAAGCCGCTCGCCGAGCTGGTGCGCGAGGCGGACCTGCTGGTGAGCGTCGGCGCGGCGCCGGGGGACGTCTCGACGGACGGGTACCGGATGCTGCCCACGGTCGGCGGCGACGGAGTGGGCCCGCGGCTGGTGCAGGTGCTGCCCGAGGCACAGCCGCCCGGCGTCGTCCACCGCGCCGAACTCTCCCTGCTCGCCGCCCCCGAGGCGTTCGGCACCGCGATACGCACCCTGAGCCCTGCCGCGCCCGTGCCCTGGGCGGAGCGCACCAAGCAGGCCAGGGCCGCGCACCTGACCGCCCGTACACCGGAGCCGGACGGCGACCCGCTCGACCTCGGCGCGGTCTTCGCCCACCTCGACAGCCGGCTCCCGGAAGACACCATCGTCACGTTCGGCGCGGGCAACCACGCGATCTGGGCGCAGCGCTTCCTGACGTACCGCGACGGCATGCGCCAACTCGGGCCGCGCAACGGCTCGATGGGCTACGGCATCCCCGCCGCCGTGTCGGCCGCCATCGCGCACCCGGACCGCCGTGTCGTCTCCGTCGCGGGTGACGGCTGCTTCCTGATGAACGGATCGGAGCTCGCCACCGCGATGGCCGAGGGCGCGGCGCCGCTGATCCTCGTCCTGGACAACGCCCAGTACGGCACGATCCGCGTGCACCAGGAGCGGGAGTATCCCGGCCGTGTGAGCGGCACGGCCCTCGGTAACCCGGACTTCGCCGTGTACGCCCAGGCCTTCGGCGCCCACGGTGAAACGGTCACCACGACCGAGGAGTTCGCTCCGGCCCTCGACCGTGCGCTGGAGTGCGGCCGCGCGGCGATCATCCAACTCAAGGTGACGGAGGGGCGGCTGTCGCCCGGCGTCACTGTCGACTCGCTGCGCGAGAGGGGACGCGCCAAGGGCTGAGGCTCAGGGGCGTAGATGGATCAGGGACGCAGATGGATCAGGCCCGCCTCGGTGGGCCGGAATCCGCACGCCTCGAAGTAGAAGTCGCGGAGTTCGGGCTCGAAGTCGACGTGGAGCCACTCGCAGCCCGACTCCCGCGCACGGGACGCCGCGAGGCGCACCACCGCCGTGCCGATGCCACGGTGCTGGTGTGTGCCCCGGGTCTTGGTGTCGATCAGGAAGGCGTGGTCGCCGCCGTCCCACGCCACGTTCACGAAGCCGACCAGGAGCCCGTCCCCATCGCGGGCCGCCACCCAGCCGAGGCTGTACTTCCGGACCTTGGCCCACCAGCCGGCGACATCGTTGCCGCCGTGGGACCGGACGAGGTCGACCATCTCCTCGTCGGACACCGGATCGCGCCATGTGTAGGTGATCGCATCGTTCATGGGGCCCCACCCTGGCACAGGGCGTGATCCCCGCCACGTACGAAACGGTTTCGTTTCATCTCACCGGCGCGATAACCTGCCGACGTACGAAACCGTTTCGTTCGGCACGGGTGCCGTGCGTGAGAGACCTGGACGTGATGCTGCGTGCCCGAGACCGGCACCGTGCGGCGCAGACGTATGACGGCGGAGCGCGAGGCGGAGTTGTACGACGCCGTGCTCGGGCTGCTGCGTGAAGTCGGTTACGACGCGCTGACCATGGACGCCGTCGCGGCCCGCACCCGGTCCAGCAAGGCCACGCTCTACCGCCAGTGGGGCGGCAAGGCCGCGCTCGTCGTCAGGGCGATGCGGCACCACAAGCCGGTCGACATCGCCCAGATCGACACCGGCACCCTGCGCGGAGACCTCCACACGCTCGCCAACAGGCACGACGACTGCTCGGTCGCGGAGTCGACGGCGCTGATGCGGGGGCTCGCCATGGCGATGCACAGCGACCCGGATCTGCTGCGCGCGTTCCGGGAGTTGCTGATCGAACCGGAGCTGGAGGAGCTGGACCAGGTCCTCCAGAGAGCCGTCGCCCGGGGCGAGATCCGCGAGGGCAACCCGGCGATGGACTACACGCTGCACCTGATGGTCGGAGCCATGGCGACCCGCGGCGTGATCGACGAACTGCCGCCCACCCAGGAGTACTTGATCTCATACATCGACGCAGTGGTCCTCCCCGCCCTCTGCGCCTGATCCCCCCCCACACACACCACCGACTCTCCCCGCACCTGACGCCACCGCTCACCGTCGTCGGGCCGAAGTCCCATGCCCAGCAACACAACACGACCTGACCGGGAGTACGCCCTCGTGGCTCGATTCCTCTACAAAATGGGCCGATTCGCCTTCCGGCGACGGTACTTCGTCGCCCTCTTCTGGACGGTGGTCCTCGCCGCCGTGGGCGTGGGAGCCTCCCAGGCCCCCACGGCCGCATCCTCCTCCTTCTCGATCCCGGGCACCGAGGCCCAGAAGGCCTTCGACCTGCTCGAGCAGCGCTTCCCCGGCGCCAGTGCCGACGGCGCCACCGCGCGCGTCGTGTTCAAGGCGCCGGACGGGGAGAAGATCACCTCCGCCGCCAACCAGAGCGTGGTCCGCGACACCGTCAAGGAGCTCGGCGGCGGCTCCGAGGTCCAGAGCGCGACCGACCCGTTCAAGGCCAAGGCGGTCAGCCGCGACGGCACCATCGCGTACGCGCAGGTGTCGTACAAGGTCTCCGGCATGGAGCTGGAGGACTCCTCGCGCGACGCGCTGAAGGACGCCGCGCAGGACGCCCGTGACTCCGGCCTCACCGTCGAGGTCGGCGGCGACGCGCTGCAGGCCGTGCCCGAGACCGGCTCGACCGAGGTCATCGGCGTCGTGGTCGCCGCCGTCGTCCTCGTGATCACCCTGGGCTCGCTGATCGCGGCCGGACTGCCGCTGGTCTCCGCGCTGTTCGGCGTCGGCATCGGTGTCTCCGCCATCACCGCGCTCGCCAAGCCGCTCGACCTGGACTCCACGACGTCGACGCTCGCGATGATGATCGGCCTCGCGGTCGGCATCGACTACGCGTTGTTCATCGTGTCCCGGTATCGGGCCGAACTGGCCGAGGGGCGCGAGCGCGAAGAAGCCGCCGGGCGGGCCGCGGGTACCGCCGGCTCCGCCGTCGTCTTCGCCGGCCTGACCGTCGTCATCGCCCTCGTCGGCCTCGCCGTCGTGAACATCCCGATGCTGACGAAGATGGGCTTCGCCGCCGCGGGAACCGTCGTCGTGGCCGTCCTCGTCGCGCTCACCCTGATCCCCGCCCTGCTCGGCATCGCCCGCAGCCGGGTGCGCCCCGCCGGGGCCAAGAGCAAGCGCAAGGAACGCAAGGCGCAGGAACAGGGCCACACCCACGGGGCCCACGGGGAGCACGCCGAGCCCAAGCCCGCCCTGGGCACCCGCTGGGCGCGCCTCGTCGTGAAGCACCCGGTCGCCGTGCTGCTGCTCGGCGTGATCGCCCTGGGCACGGCCGCCGTACCGGCGATGGACCTCGAACTCGGCCTGCCCGACGACGGTTCGCAGCCCACCGACACCACACAGCGCAAGGCGTACGACCTGCTGTCCGAGGGCTTCGGCCCCGGCTTCAACGGGCCGCTCATGGTCGTCGTCGACGCCAAGGACAGCGACTCCCCGAAGTCCGCCGTCGCCGATGTCACCAAGACCGTCAAGGGACTCGACGACGTCGCCGTGGTGACCCCGGCGACGTTCAACAAGTCCGGCGACACCGCGATGCTCAGCGTCGTCCCGAAGTCGAAGCCGACCTCGACGGACACCGAGGACCTGGTGCAGAACATCCGCGACGCGGGTGACGGCATCAAGGCCGACTCGGGCGCCGAGCTGATGGTCACCGGCACCACCGCGATGAACATCGACGTGTCGCAGAAGCTCAACGACGCGCTGCTTCCGTACCTCGCGCTCGTCGTCGGCCTCGCCTTCCTGCTCCTGATCGTCGTCTTCCGCTCGATCCTGGTGCCGCTGAAGGCCGCGCTCGGCTTCCTGCTCTCCGTCCTCGCCGCGCTCGGCGCCGTCGTCGCCGTGTTCCAGTGGGGCTGGCTCGCCGACCTCATGGGGGTCGAGGAGACCGGGCCCGTGATGTCGATGATGCCGATCTTCATGGTGGGTGTCGTCTTCGGACTCGCGATGGACTACGAGGTCTTCCTCGTGACGCGGATGCGCGAGGCGTACGTCCACGGCGAGACGGCCAAGGACGCGATCGTCACCGGGTTCCGCTACAGCGCCCGCGTGGTCACGGCGGCCGCGGTCATCATGATGGCCGTGTTCGCGGGCTTCATCGGCTCGACCGAATCCATGATCAAGATGATCGGCTTCGGTCTCGCCGTCGCCGTCTTCTTCGACGCGTTCATCGTGCGCATGGCCATCGTCCCGGCGGTCCTCGCGCTCATCGGGCGCGGCGCCTGGTGGCTGCCCAAGTGGCTGGACCGCGCGCTGCCGAACGTCGACGTCGAGGGCGAGGGCCTGCGCGAGCTCGACGAGGCCGGCGCGGCGCGGCCCGCCGACGAGGTGCGGGGCGGCGCCGTTCCGCACCCGACCGAGCCGGAGCGCGAGCTCGTGTCGGCCTCGGTCGGCGCGCAGGGCGCGGCGCAGCCGCAGAAGCACCTCGCGACGGCTTCGGCCGCCGAAGTCGGCGGCGGCGAGCGCTCGTTCACCCCGAGCGGCAACGGCATCCTCGGCGCCGTCCGCACGGGCGGCGGTGACGCCGTGGCGCGCGCCGCGATCACGCTGATCTCGACGGGTGGTCGGCAGATCAGCCGCTCCGTCACCGACTCCGGCGGTTCCTACAGCCTCGACGTACCCGGCGCGGGCACGTACGTGCTGATCGTCGCGGCCGACGGGCACCAGCCGCAGGCCTCGACGGTCACCGTGGACGGGGAACTCCTCTCCCACGACATCGTGCTCACCGGCACCGGCGGACTCGCGGGTCTGGTGCGCGAATCCGGCGGCCGCCCGGTGCCCGAGGCGCTGGTCGTCGTGACGGACGTCCGCGGCGAGGTCGTGGCCACCGCGCGCACCGGACTGCACGGCGACTTCGCCTGCGGCGGCCTGGTGAACGGCCTGTTCACGCTCGCCGTCAACGCGCCGGGCTTCCGGCCCACGGCGCAGCAGGTGGAGACCGGCGCGCAGGGCGTGACCCAGGTCGAGCTCGTGCTCGGGGTCGGCAAGCGGGTCCAGGGCGTGGTGCGCGCGGGTACGGAGGACGGCCCGCTGGCCGACGCGCGGGTCACGCTGGTCGACGGGGCGGGCAATGTGATCGCCACGACGACGACCGGCGAGGACGGCGCGTACGCCTTCACCGACCTGGACGCGGGCGACTACTCGGTCATCGCCACCGGCTACCCGCCGGCCGCGCAGACGCTGCGGGTGGGCGACGCGGAGCCGGGTGATCTGGACATCAGGCTGGCGCACCCGGAGGCGTGACCCGTTTCCAGTAGCTGTCCCTGAGGCGGCACCCGCCATCGTCGGCGGGTGCCGCCTTTACTGATGCGCAGTACAGCAGTACGGGCCCGCCGCCTCCCCAGATGTGGGAGCGTGGTGATGATCCTTTTCCCGAACTCCACGCACGTTCCCGAACGCCACGCAAGTGCCTGAACTCCACGCAAGAGAGAGCCCGTTGCCGATGGACCTGGACACCCGCCGCAGACGGACGGCCCTGTTCCTCTTCTTCCTGATACCCGGCCTGTCGATGTCGTCATGGGTGACCCGTACACCCGACGTACGGGACCAACTGGGCGCATCGACCGCACAGATGGGGCTCATCCTCTTCGGGCTCTCGGTCGGCTCGATGATCGGCATCCTGTGCTCGGGCACGCTCGTCGGCCGGTTCGGCTCGCGGCCCGTGATGGGCGTGGCGACGGTGCTGATCACCATCAGCATGGCGGTCATCGGCCTCGGCGCGATGGCGTCCTCCGCGCCCCTCGTCACCGCGGGACTGCTCCTCTTCGGCGCCGGAATGGGCGGGGGAGAGGTCGCCATCAACATCGACGGCGCCGAGGTGGAACGGATCACCGCGCGCACCATCCTGCCGACGCTGCACGGCTTCTTCAGCCTGGGAACGGTCGTGGGCGCGGCGGTCGGCATCCTGTGCACGGCGGTCGAGTTCCCCGTGCAGTGGCACCTGATCGTCGTCGCCGTGGTCACCACCGTCATGTTCGGCTACGCGATCCGGGCCATCCCCGCGGGCGTCGGCAAGACGACGGGCGGCGCGTCGAAGGCGGGCGCCGCGGACAGCGCGTCCAAGGCGAAGGTGTGGCGGGACCGGCAGTTGCTGCTCCTCGGGGGCATCATCCTCGCGATGGCGCTCGCCGAGGGAGCCGCGAACGACTGGCTGCCGCTGCTCATGGTCGATGGTCACGACATGGACCCCGCGCTCGGTTCGGCCGTCTACACCGGCTTCGCCGCCGCGATGACGATCGGCCGGTTCGTCGGCGGGTTCTTCATCGGACGCCTCGGCCGCAAGCCCGTCGTGCGCGCCAGCGCCGTGTCGGCGACGCTCGGTATCGCCCTGGTCGTCTTCTCCGACTCCGCCGCCCTCGCCAGCGCGGCCGTGCTGTTCTGGGGGCTCGGTGCCTCGCTCGGCTTCCCCGTCGCGCTCTCGGCGGCCGGCGACTCGGGCGAGAACCCGGCGGCGCGGGTGAGTCTGGTGGCCATGCTCGGCTACATCGCGTTCCTCGTCGGACCGCCGTGCCTGGGCTTCCTCGGCGACCACTACGGACTGCGGACGGCCATGGTGGTCGTGCTCGCGTTCACGACGACGGCCGTCTTCCTGGCCCCGGCGGTGGGGGCGCGCTCCTCGGCGACGGTGGCCTCGAAGAGCGATGACGAGCGGTCGCGGCAGCACTGCGAATGACCGCGGTGGGCCCCGCCCGTGGAGGCGGGGCCCGGTGCGCCCAGGGTCCGATCCGAACGGCAGGCCCTACGGCAGCGTGTGCCCCGCCGCGCGGAACAGGCGGTACCACTCCTCGCGGGTCAGCGGGATCTCCGAGCCCGCCGCGGACTCGGCGACCCGGCCCGGGTTGGTGGTGCCGAGCACGACCTGCATGTCGGCCGGGTGCCGGGTGATCCAGGCGACCGCGATGCCGGTCGGGGTCACCTCGTACTTGGCGGCCAGCTCGTCGAGCGCGGTGTTCAGCTCCGCGTAGTTCTCACGGTCGCCGATGAAGACACCGTCGAAGAAGCCCTTCTGGAACGGCGACCACGCCTGCAGGGTCATCTTGTGCAGACGCGAGTAGTCGAGCAGCCCGTTGTCGCGGCTCACCGACTGGTCGAGCCCGGCCATGTTCGCGGCGACACCGGAGGCGATCAACGGGGCGTGCGTGATGCTCAGTTGGACCTGGTTGGCCACCAGCGGCTGACGCACCGCCGTCTTCAGCAGCTCGACCTGCCCCGGCGTGTGGTTGGAGACACCGAAGTTCACGACCTTGCCCGCCGCGTGCAGCTCGTCGAAGGCCGCAGCGACCTCCTCCGGCTCCACGAGGGTGTCCGGGCGGTGCAGGAGAAGGACATCGAGGTAGTCGGTGCGCAGTGCCGCGAGCGACTCGTCGACGGTGCGCACGATGTGCTCACGGGAGAAGTCGAAGAAGCCGGACCGGATGCCGACCTTGCTCTGGATGACGATCGACTCGCGCTCCGCGGCGCTCAGCGTGACCGCCTGCCCGAAGCGCTCCTCGCAGGCGTGCCGGGTGGGCCCGTAGATGTCGGCGTGGTCGAAGCTGTTGATCCCGGCGTCGCGGGCGCTGTCGTAGAGGACGCGGATGTCCTTGTCGTCGAGCTCCGCGACGCGCATCAGGCCCAGGACGACGTTCGAGGACGGCGCCTTGGCACCGGGGAAAGAGATCGATTTCATGGGGCCATCCTGTCCGAGTGGCCCGCCCCGATGCCAGTGTCCGCGACTACGCTTCCTGGCCCGTGTCGGTGTCCGTGTCCGAAAGCGCGTACAGCTTCGGCAGGTTGACCACGATGGCCTCCTGCGTGCTGCGGGCGATGACGACCACGGCCTCGTCGGCGGGGTCGGGGTTCTCCTCGCGGTGAGGCACGTAGGGCGGGACGAAGATGTAGTCGCCGGGGGAGGTGCGGAGCCTGACCTCCTCCTCGCCGGCGCCCGAGTCGTCGAGGAACACGAACTCCGGGTGCCCGCTCACCACATAGATGGCGGTCTCGGACTCGCCGTGGTGGTGATCGGAGGACGCGGTCGACGGGGCGACATGCGTCTGGCCCATCCACAGCTTCTCGGACCCCACAGTGTTCCCGCTGACGGCGGCGAAGCGCCGCATGCCGCCGCTCTGCGCGGTGTCGCCGTCCAGGGCGTCGGCGCGGACGTGGTGCAGCCGCGAACGCAGGGAAGCGGAAGGGGAGTTCGGGGCGTCGTGGAGATGGGGGTGGAAGCCCTCACCGGGTGTCGTCAACGGCTCGGTCATGGTGGCGACGCTAGAGCGGTGAGAGAAAAGATGTCAAGAGGTGTCCATTGGCTCTCACCTGCGGCAATGTTCCCGCAATGTTCGAGGAGGGGGAGGCACGGACCTTGCCCCAAGGCCGTCTTCGGGCATCATGTGGCCATGCATATCTCCGCGAAGGCGGACTACGCCACGCGCGCGCTCCTCGAGCTCGCCCGCGCCCCCGAACAACCGCTCACCTGCGAGGCCATCGCCGACGCCCAGGGGATTCCGTTCCGGTTCCTCAAATCGGTGGTGGGCGAGCTGCGCAGGGCCGGACTCGTACGCAGCCAGCGCGGCTGCGTGGGCGGGTACTGGCTCGGTGTGCCGGCCGACACGATCACGCTCCTCGATGTCACCCGCGCTGTCGACGGCGAGCTGATCACCCTGCGCGGCGAGCCACTGTCCGGCCTCGGCTACTCCGGCGCCGCGCGCGGGCTACCGGGGGTGTGGCGGCGGATCGAGGCGGACGCCGCGGCCGTGCTGGGCGGGGTGACCGTGGCGGCGCTGCTGGCGGAGGCCGAGGACGGGGTGGAGAGCGGGGCGGATCCCGTCCCCGCGCAGGGCGCCGCGTGACCGGCGATCCGGTGGCTTCGCGGCTCGAAGTCCCAGTGGCGCCGCGGCTCGAAGTCGTCGAGTACACCGACCCGTTGTGCCCCTGGTCCTGGGGCTCCGAGCCGACCCTCCGCAGGCTGCGGCAGGCGCTGGAGGGGCGGGTCCGCTGGCGTCGGGTGTACTGCATCCTCTTCGACGACGACGATGACCCGGCCCCCGACGCCGCCGCGGAGACCGCCTGGTACGCGCGCTACATCGAGGAGATCGGCGCGCACACCCGGGCCCCGTACGCCGCCCGCCTGAGCCGGGTCGCCGCGAGCTCCTGGCCCTCGTCCCTGGTGGCGAAGGCGGCGGAGTCCCAGGGTGAGGAGGTGTCCGCGTGGGCGCTGCGCCGCTTGCGGGAGACCGTTTTCGTCCTCGGGGAGCCGGCCGACACGCTCGACCTCGCCCTGAGTGCGGTACGTGACGTCCCCGGACTCGACTCCGACCGCCTGCGGCGTGACGCCACATCAGAAGCCGTACGGGCGAAGGTCCTTGCGGATCGCGCCGAGGCCCGGCGGCCGGTCGCGGAGGTGCTCGCGCCACCGCCCGGTGACTCGCCGCACCCCGGCGCGGCCAAGGAGACGGACGACGGGACGGGGCTGCGGTACGCCCTGCCCACGGTGCTGGTGCGTGGGGAGGCGGGGTATCGGGTGGTGCCGGGATGGCGGCCGTACGACGAGTACGTCGCGGCCGTGGAGGAGTTGAGCCCCGGCCTGACGGCACCGGTGCGGCCGCTGCCCGCCGACGAGGCGCTGCGCCGCCACCGCACCCTGACCGAACCCGAGCGTTCGGCCCTGGTGTGCGGACCCTGGCCGCCCCCGGACGCGGTCCGCGCCGACACCGCGAACGGCCCGCTGTGGCTCTGCCCGAGCGAGGCCGAGGCACATCCGGCGACCCGCCTCGACGACAACTCCGGCCCCCTGGCACCGCGTTGACCAGCGACATCGAGGCGTCCCGCGTAATGAGACACCAATTGGTGTCCATTGACAGCCGGGGGCCGGGCGGGTCAGGATGTGCAGCATGCTGACGACGCACCCCGGCGTGGTGTGCCGCTACGTGGACCTGCGGCGCACGTGTAGCGCACTCTGTCGCTGACTTCCTCTCCCTCCACGTAGCCTCCCGCGTGCCTGAACGCTCTCCCTGGGAATTCCCGGGAGCCCAGGACGTCCCGGGCGCTCTTTCCTGACGGCCGGCTCTTCGAGCCGCTCATCCGTCATGCCTCCTTCACCGCGTTCCACCCTGCCCATCGGTGTGCCCCGGCGCATGCCGCGGGGTGGCTGCGCGTGCCTTGTCCTTCGCTCCTTCGCGCTGCCCTCGATGCGCGGGAGCCGTCGCAGAGAGACACACATGTCCGGACGCCCCATGCCCAGAATGCGCCGACGATCCCTGAAGGCCGCCGCCCCGGCCGCGGGGGCCGCCCTCCTCCTCGTCTCCACCCTCAGCGGATGCGGTGGCGACGGCGCCTCGGCGGCGGGCGGGGGCGCCACCTTGAAGTGGACCTCCACCTACTTCCCGACCCACTGGGACCCGGTGGTCGGCGGGAGCGGCGCCCAGTTCCGTGAACTCTCCATGGTCTACGCCTCGTTGACGCGCACCGACGAGAAGGGCGACGCGGTCCCCGACCTCGCCAAGAGCTGGGACTACAACAAGCGCGGCGACCGGATCACCTTCCATCTGCGCGCGGGACAGAAGTTCAGCGATGGCGAACCCGTAGACGGGGCAGCGGTCAAGGCGGCGATCGACCGGGCCAAGAAGCAGAAGAACTCGGCCCTCTTCGGTGACCTCACCTCGATCGAGTCGGTGCGGGCGAAGGGCCTCGACGCGGTCGTCGAACTCAAGCAAGTCGACTACCAGATACCGCAGTTGCTGGGCCAGCGCGTCCTCCAGATAGCCAGCCCCAAGGCGGCGAAGTCCCCCGCGAAGCTCGACCAGCAGCCCGTCGGTGCCGGACCGTTCACCGTCACCCAGCTCATCCCCGGCACCAAGGCCGTCCTGAAGAAGAACCCGAAGTACTGGGACGCCAAGAACATCCACATCGACCAGGTCGAACTGACCTCGGCGCCCGACGCCTCCACCGTCGTGTCCGGCCTCCAGACCGGCGTCTACAACTTCGCCGACATCGAGCCCAGCCAGGCCGACGCCGCCAAGAAGGCCGGACTCGACGTCTTCGTCCAGCCCGGCTTCAACGCCTCCAACATCAGCCTGAACGTCAACAAGAAGCCCTTTGACAACGACAAGGTCGTCGACGCGGTCCGCCATGCGATCGACCGTCAGGAGTTCGTGGACAAGCTGACGTTCGGCTACGGCGAGGAGACCGACCAGCCGTTCCCCAAGGGGTACACGGCCTACGACCCCGCGTCGGCGAACGCCTACCCGTACGACCCGGCGAAGTCGAAGAAGCTGCTCGCCCAGGCCGGCTACAAGGCAGGTGACATCAAGCTCGACCTCGTCATCCCGGAAGAGCAGCCCGAGGCCGAGATCGTCCAGTCGCAGCTCGCCAAGGTCGGCATCAAGGTCAACATCAAGATCGACAAGAACTGGGCGACCCCGTTCTTCGCCAAGGACCTGACGTTCTCCCTGTACTCGACGACCGGCCGCGACTCCGCCGCGCAGACCCTCACCGCGCACTTCGGTCCCGACGGACCGCTCAACCTCAGCACCCCGTACGAGCCGAAGGGCTTCGAGGACGCCGTCGCGAAGGTCCGCGAGACCCGCATCGACGATCCCGACTACCCGAAGGTCCTCCGGGCCGCGACCCGCGCGGGCCTGCACAGCAAGGCGCTGGTCTTCACGTACTCCCAGCCGAACCTCATCGCCAAGAGCAAGACGGTATCCGACCTCCCGAAGAACCCGGCCCACATCGACTGGACCGGCGTCACCATCAAACCCGGGGCGTGAGCGGCATGCCAGACATCGTGAGCGGCGTACCTGACACCGTGAGCGGCAGCCCTCACACGCGGAGCAGAACCGCGCATGTACTGGGCCGCGTCCTGGCCACCGTCGGACGCTCCGTCGCCATCTTCATCCCCGTCTTCGTCGTGGCGACGTTCGTGACGTTCGCGCTGCGCTCGATGAGCGGACTCAGCCCGGCCCGCATCCAGTTGGGGGAGAAGGCGACCCCGGAGGCCATCGCCCGCGTCGAGGCCCAGTGGGGCCTCGACCGGCCCTTCCTCGCCCAGTACGGCGACTGGTTCAACGGCGTCCTGCACGGGCAGTTGGGCACCAGCTGGACCAACGGCTCCGACATCTCGACCCTCATCGGCACCGGCCTCGGCGTGAGCCTGTCCGTTGCGGGCGCCGCGCTCGTCATCGGCGTGGTCCTGGGCTTCGTCCTCGGCACCGTGGCCGCGCTGCGCCGGACCACCTGGATCGACCGGGCGGTCACCGGCTTCGTCACCGTGATCTCGGTGATGCCGGCGTTCGTCGTCGGCATCGTCCTGGTCACCGTGTTCGCCGTCGGGCTCGGCTGGTTCCCGTCCGCCGGATATGTGCCACTGGCGCAGGGGTTCGGGCCGTGGGCCCTGCACATCCTGCTGCCGGCCCTCGCGCTCAGCTGCGACGTCGTCGCCGACGTGGCACGCCAACTGCGCACGAGCCTGATCGCCGCCTCCCGCGAGAACTACGTCACCGGGGCCGTGGTCCGGGGCCTCAGCCCCCGGCGGATCTTCCTCGGACACGTCCTGCGCAACGCCCTCGGGCCGACGCTCGCCACCCTCGGCCTCAAGTTCCCGGCCCTCGTGGGTGCCTCCGTCGTCACCGAATGGATCTTCGGCCTGCAGGGCTTCGGCCGGTTCGCCAACGACGCCGCGCAGGCCGGCGACGTACCCGCCGTCCAGGGAGTGCTCGTGGTGTCGATCGTCCTCGTCGTCGGCTTCAACCTGATCGTCAACCTGGTCCTGGCGCGCGTGACGCCGGCCGCGCAGAGGGGAGTGTGAGCCACCATGATGCGCCGCATCCTCGCCCTCACCACGGGCCGCATCGCCGTCGTCATCCTCACCGTCGTCGCCCTGCTCGCGCTCCTCGGACCCCTCCTTGCCCCGCAGAACCCCCTGGCGACGAGCGGTGACACCCTCGCCGCCGCCTCCGGGGAGCACTGGCTGGGCGCCGACTACCTCGGCCGCGACGTGCTCAGCCGGCTCCTCGACGGGTCCCGGGTCAGCGTCCTCGGCTCACTCGAAGTCGCCCTGACCGCACTGGTCGTGGGGTCGATCCCGGGCATCCTGTCGGTGTACCTCGGCCGCGTCTTCGAGTGGCTGACACTGCGCCTCGCCGACACACTCGTCGCGCTGCCGTTCCTCCTGTTCGCCGTCGCGGTGATCGCGCTGCTCGGCAACGGCATCACACAGGCGATGCTCGTGACCGGCGCGCTGGTGTCCCCGCTGTTCTACCGGGTGTCCCGCGCCGCCACGCTGGCCGTGGCCCGATCCCCTTACGTAGAGGCCGCGTTGATCTCCGGGGCCTCGATCGGCTGGATCGTGCGACGCCATGTCTGGGCGAAGGTGCTGCCGCCACTCGCGGTCGCTCTCGCGCAGACCATCGGCACCGGCTTCGTGATCGTGTCGAGCCTGACGTTCCTCGGCATCGGCGTCCAGCCGCCCGAACCCACCTGGGGCGGGCTGCTCGCCTCCGACCTCGGCTACCTCGGCCAGCAGCCCTGGGCCCCGCTCCCGCCCGCCCTCCTGATCATGGCGACGGTGTGGGCCGCGAACCTGCTCGCCGACGCGATCCGCGACGTGTCCGGAACGGCCACGAGCGGCCGGGCCCCCGCCGGCCGGAACCGCCTCGACGAGACCGCCCCCGCCGGAGGTACGACATGACCACAGCGCCCACCGACCTCGCCCGCGAGCAGGACCGCGACGACGGCGTCCGGGCCGCGCCCGTGATGTCCCTGCGGGATGTGCGCATCGCCGACACGGCCACCGACCGGGAGATCGTGCACGGCGTCGGCTTCGAGCTCAGGCCCGGCACGACGGTCGGCATCGTCGGCGAGTCCGGCAGCGGAAAGACCCTCACCTGCCGCGCCGCGCTCGGCATCCTGCCACCGCACTTCGAGATCACCGGCGGCCACGTCGAACTCGACGGCACCGACACCGCCACCCTGACCGCGAAGCAGTGGACCCGGCTGCGCGGCACCACCATCGCCGCCGTCTTCCAGGACCCGGCCTCCTACCTCAACCCCTCGATCCGCGTCGGCGCACAGCTCGCCGAGGTGCTCCGAGTGAAGAAGGGTCTGAGCAGGCGCGAGGCACGGGTGAAGGCGATCGAGCTGCTGCGCACCGTGCACCTGCGCGACCCGGAACTCAGCTACGGCCAGTACCCCCACGAACTCTCCGGCGGCATGCTGCAACGCGTCCTGATCGCCACCGCGATCGCCGCCGAGCCCCGCATCCTCATCGCCGACGAGGCCACGACGGCACTGGACGTCACGGTCCAGGCGGAGATCCTCGACCTCCTGGCGGACCTGCGCGACCGTGCGGGCCTGGCCCTCGTGGTCGTCTCCCACGACCTCGCCGTGGTGGCCCAACTCTGCGACGAGGTACTGGTGATGAGGGAGGGCACGGTCGTCGAACAGGGCCCTACGAGCGAGGTGCTGCACGCCCCGCGGCACGAGTACACCCGGCTGCTCATCGCCGAACACGAGCTGTACGGCATCGAAAGATTCCGCACGGGGACGTCGACCGCTTCCGCCAAGGGGGACGTGTGAGTGACAACGACCGTACGGAGAAGGCGACGTCGGTCCTCGACATCGCCTCGCTCGACGTCCACTACGGCCCCCGCAGGCGCCGCCGCCAAGCCCTGCACGGGGTCTCGCTCAGCGTGGCGCCCGGTGAGACGCTCGGTCTCATCGGCGAGACGGGATCGGGGAAGTCCACGCTCGCCCGCGCCGTCCTCGGCCTCGTGCCCGCCACATCCGGCACCATCACTTTCGGGGGAGCGGACGTCACCGGCCACAGCCGCCGCCAGTGGCGCGGCCTGCGCCGCCGGGGCGTCATCCAGTACGTCTTCCAGGACCCGCTGCGCAGCCTCGACCCGGACCTGACCATCGAAGAGTCCCTGAGCGAGCCACTGCGTGTCGGGGGCGTACCGCGCGCGGAGGCGGCCGAGCGGATCCGCGAGTACCTCGAACGGGTGCGGCTGAGCGAGGAGTTGCTGAGCCGACTGCCCGGCGAGCTCTCCGGCGGTCAGCGTCAACGCGTCGCCGTGGCGCGGGCGTTGGTGACGCGCCCCCGCCTCGTCATCCTCGACGAGCCCGTCAGTGCCCTCGACTCCGCCAACCGTGTCCAGATCCTGGAGATCCTCAAGGAACTGCGAGCGGACGGCACGGCCCTGGTCTTCATCTCCCACGACCTCGGCTCCGTCGCCGGCGTCGCCGACCGTGTCGCCGTCCTGTACCGCGGCGAACTAGTCGAGACCGGTACGACGGACTCCGTCGTCAACGAGCCGCAGCACCCCTACACGCGCCTCCTGCTCGGCTCCGCACCCACCCTGCACGGCGCCCCGGCCACCCGGGCCGAACGCGAGGCGCTGCGCGCCCTGCTGCCCGCCTGAGCCACCCGCCGCCCCGCTCCCACAGAGAGGCACACCCATGCCCCGCAAGAAGATCCACCTCGCGCTGCATCCCTACGGCGTCGGCGGCCCCGGCCAGCACGGCCTGTGGAAGGACCCGCGCGTCGCGAACAACGCCAGCATCGACATCAACTACTACATACGCCAGGCCCAGGCCGCCGAACACGCCCTGTTCGACGCCCTGTTCGTCGTCGACAGCCAGTTCATCAACGCCACCTACCCCTCCCACTACCTCAACCGGCTCGAACCGCTCACCCTGCTCTCCGCCGTGGCGACGCACACCCGGCACGTCGGTCTCGTGGGCACGGCCAGCTCGACGTACAACTCGCCGTTCAACCTGGCCCGCCGCTTCGCCTCCCTCGACCACATCAGTGGCGGCCGGGCCGGCTGGAACGTCGTCACCAGCTTCGACACCGGCACCTCGCGCAACTACGGGTTCGAGGAACACCTCGACTACGCCACCCGCTACGGCAGGGCCCTGGAGTTCGTCGAGGTCGCACGCGGCCTGTGGGACTCGTACGAGGACGACGCGTTCCCCGCCGACGTCGAGCGGAACGTGTTCCTCGACCCGGCCAAGCTGCACGAACTGAACCACGTGGGCGAGCACTTCAGGGTCGCGGGCCCGCTCAACCTGTCGCGCTCCCCGCAGGGTCAGCCGGTGATCTTCCAGGCCGGTGTCTCCGAGGAGGGCCGCGACCTGGCCGCCCGCGTCGCCGAGGGCATCTACGCGCCCGGCGGCTCCCTCCAGCAGGCCCAGGAGTACTACGCCGACATCAAGCGCCGCACCGCCGCCCACGGCCGCGACCCCGAACACATCAAGATCTTCATCCACGGCGGCCCGGTCGTCGCCGCCACCGACGAGGCCGCCCGCCGCCGTGAACGCGAGATCTTCGAGGAGGACAACGACTTCGACCGCCACCTCGCCCTGCTCGGCCGCTCCTTCGGCGCGTACGACTTCAGTGTCCACGACCTCGACGCGCCCTTCCCCGACGTCGCCCACCTCGCCGAGAAGGGCGGCAGGACGGGGGCCGCGAAGATCATCGAACGGGCCCGGACGGAAAACCTCACGCTCCGTCAAGTCGCCCAGTCCCTGGCCGAGTTCCGCCGCTCGCCGTTCGTCGGCGCGCCGGAGACCGTCGCCGACCGGATCGAGGAGTGGTTCGACGCCGGCACCTTCGACGGCATCAACCTCGCCTTCCGCACCGAGGAGGAACTCGAGCTCTTCGTCGACGGCGTCGTACCGATCCTCCAGAAGCGCGACCTGTTCCGCACCGCGTACGAGGCCGACACCCTGCGCGGCCACCTCGGCCTGCCGATCCCGGCCAACCGCCACACCATCGAAACCGCCTCCCTGGGAGCCCCGCGATGACCAGCCAGTACACCGACCACCTCGCCCCCGAGGGCCTGCTCACCCGCGGCACCGTCATCGTGGTGCCCGGACGCGGCGAGAGCCGTGCCGTGTACGAGCGGTTCGGCAGGCGGCTCGCCGCGGACGCCTACCGCGTACGGGTCGTGGACACCCCGGACCTGAGCGGCGACGACCTCGCCGCCACCCTCGACACCCTGGTGGCGCGGCTCGCCGAAGCGGCCGACGGCACAGTGTCCGAATCCGGCGGCGCCCCGGCCGCCCCGCTGGTCCTGGTGGGCTCCGACAGCGGCGCCGCGGCGGTCGCCGCCCTCGTCGCGGACCCGGCCCGGGCGCGCCGCCTTGGCGCGGACGCCGTGGTCCTCGCGGGACTGCCGGGCAGGGCGGCCGCCGGCACCGAGGCGTGGGACGAGGAACTCGACGTCCGCACCTCCTGCCCGACACACCGTGGCGTGCTCACGGACGACACCCTTGTACGCCGCGGAGAGCTGAACACACCCGTTCCGGCGCCGGTCCTGGAGCTGGCCCACGACAGCGCGGGGGACCTCCCGCGGCTGTTCCTCTTCGGTGACGCCGACCCGCTGGCGGACCGCGACGCCCTCGCGCTCACGGTGGAGAAGTCGGCCTCGGCGCGGCTCGCCGTGGTCCACGGCGCCCACCACGACGTACTCAACGACAAGCAGCACCGTTCGGTGGCCGCGGAGGTCGTGACGTTCCTCGAAGCGCTGCGCGAAGGCCTGACGCCCGCGGTCACGGTCGTGTCGAGCGCGTGGTGAACCGCGCTGCCCGGCGGCGCCCGTAGCCGCCCGCCCTCCTCTCACCTCTCACGAAAGGCCCCACCATGGCCACCATCCTTTCCGTGTCCGGCAGCCCCTCCGCCACGTCGCGCACCGCGCGACTCCTGGAACATCTCGACGAACGGCTGCGCGACCAGGGGCACGAGGTGACCTCGTTGCAGGTACGCACCCTGCCGGCCGACGCGCTGCTGGGCGCGGAGTTCGGGCACCCGGCCATCGTCGACGCCATCGCCCGGTTCGAGCGGGCGGACGGCATCGTCATCGGTACGCCCGTCTATAAGGCCGCCTACTCGGGGCTGTTGAAGTCTCTCCTCGACCTGCTCCCGCAGTACGCCCTGGCCGGAAAGACCGTGCTGCCCCTGGCCACGGGCGGCACCACGGCCCACGTCCTGGCCCTCGACTACGCCCTGCGTCCCGTCCTGAACTCGATGGGGCCGCACCACATCCTGCCGGGTTGGTTCACCCTCGACCGTGATGTCACGGTCGGTGAGGGCGGTGAGCTGGTCGTCGCCGAGCCGTCCGCCGAGGCGCTCGCCGAGGTCACGGACCGGTTCTCCGCGGCGCTCGGTGGGCGGACGGTGGCACTGGCGCAGGCAGGGTGACGCTCAGCCCGTGGTGAGGGCAGCTCGTGCGCGCTCGGCGACGTCGGCGGGGGCGGCGGCGATGACGTCGTCGAGCGCGGAACGGGAGGACCGCAGGTCGTCGATGGCCCGGGAGATGCGGTCCCGCTCTTTCAGTAGATCGCCGACGAGGTCGGGGCAGGTCGGCACCAGACGCTCGTCCTCGTCGCGCAGGCAGGGCAGGATCGTGGCGATGGTGGCCGTGGTCAGGCCCGCGGCGAGCAGGCTGCGGATACGGCGCACGGTGTGCACGTCGGCCTCGTCGTATTCGCGGTATCCGCTGGGGCGGCGCACGGGATCGAGGAGCTGCTGCTCTTCGTAGTAGCGCAGCAGCCGCTCGTGGACGCCCGTCCTGCGGGACAGCTCACCGATCCGCACGTGATCCTCCTCGATGCGACTTGGCTCTCAGCTTGACTCTGACATTGATGTGAGACTTTACCGTTCCGGGTGTGAGCGGGGGAGGCCGCCTGACGGCAGCTTCCTCGGTCACGTGGTCCAACCCCGTATCCCTGGAAGGGTCTTCACGCCATGCGCGCCATCCGGATCGACCGCCACGGCGGCCCCGACGTCCTGACCGTCGACGACATCGCCGAGCCCGTCCTCGCTGTCGACGAGGTCCTCATCCGTACCACCGCCACCAGTCTGAACCCGGTCGACTGGAAGACCCGGGCCTGGGAGGTCGGACCGCCGCTGCCGGCCACGCTCGGCTGGGACGTCTCCGGCCGGGTGGTCGCCAGCAACGACGCGTCGTTCCACGTGGGTGACGAGGTGTTCGCGATGTCCGCCCAGATCGCCACGGGCCGGGGCACATGGGCCGACCTGGTCGCCCTGCCGGGACACCTGGTGACGGCAGCGCCGTCCGGCGTCCCTCTGGCGGACGCGGCGGCGCTGCCGCTGGCCGGAGTGACCGCCTTGCAGGCCCTGCGCAACGCCGAACTGGCGGGCGGGGAGCGGGTCCTGGTCGTCGGAGCCGCCGGGGCGGTCGGCGGTCTGGCGGTCCAACTGGCCCGTACGATGGGCGCCCACGTCGACGGCCTGGTGTCCCGCCCCGAACACGAGTCGTCGGTGGTGGAGTTGGGCGCCGAACACGTCTGGCACCGTGCGGCCGATCTGCCCCGCGCCCACTATCCGGTCGTCCTCGACACCGCGGGGCTCGACGCGTCCGCCGCCCTCGCCGCCGCGGGCCGCTACGTGTCGATCTCCGACGAGCCGTTGCCCGACGTGCCGGGAGCGCGCAAGAGCTACGTGCAGGAGAGCGTGGCCGACCTCGCGTGGATCGCCAAGCTGGTCGACGGCGAGGAACTCCGTGTGCGCGTCGCCGCCCGCTACCCGCTGGCGGACATCAGGGCCGCCCACGAACGCTTCGAGGCGGGCGGAGTGCTCGGGAAGATCCTGGTCACGTTCTGAGCGCTGGGGCGGCCCGGGGCGGCCTCAGGCAGTCCCGGGCCGCAATATCGGTGGCGGTCAGGGGCCGCCACCGACCACCATGCAGCCCATGACCGACGAACCCGCGCGCTGGACCGAGGCCACCGTCTACCCGGACATGTGGGCGGACCCGGACGACGACCCACGCGAGAACGACAGCAGCCCCGAAGGCGAACTCGCCACGCTGGTGGACTTCCTGACGAACTATCGCCTCACCCTGCGGTTGAAGTGCGCGGGCCTGACCCCGGAACAGCTCGCCCGGCGTTCCGTCCCACCGTCGACGATGTCGCTGCTCGGCCTGGTGCGCCACCTCGCCGAGGTGGAACGCGACTGGCACAACTGGATCACCGAGGGCGAACCGCTGCCCAGGCTGTACGGCAAGAAGGACACGGACTTCGAAGGCGCCGTCGCCGAACCGGCCGTGGTGGACGCGGCGTTCGCCGACCTGGAACGCGAACAGGCCGCGACCGACGCGGCCTTGGCCGAGCACGCGGACCTGGGCGCGAAGGTCGGCAGGGAACGGATCGCCGTCCGCGAGCTGATGGTGCACAGGGTGGAGGAGTACGCCCGGCACTGCGGGCACGCCGATCTGCTGCGCGAGTGTGTCGACGGGAGGGTCGGGCAGTAGCGGCCAACTGTGCCTCGTCGCGCGAGGGTTGTCCCGCCCCGTGTTCGTTCCCTGCACGTCGCGAATTAGGGTGAGTGCCCCGTGCCTGATCACACCCACGCTGGGAGACGCATCTCGTGACCGACACCGCGCAGCCCGACAACCTGCGTACCCGTATCGACACCAGCAGGCCGCACACCGCCCGGATCTGGAACTACTGGCTGGGCGGCAAGGACTTCTACCCCGTCGACGAGGCCGCGGGCGAGCAGATCCGGAAGCTGCACCCGGGGATCGCCGAGTACGCCCGCGCGGACCGCGCGTTCCTGGGGCGGGCCGTGCGCAACCTGACCGAGGACGTGGGGATACGCCAGTTCCTCGACATCGGCACCGGACTGCCCACCGTCGACAACACCCACGAGGTCGCCCAGCGGATCGCCCCGGACACCCGGGTCGTCTACGTCGACAACGACCCGATCGTCCTGCGCCACGCCCAGGCCCTGCTGAAGAGCACGCCGGAGGGCCGCACGGACTACCTCGACGCCGACCTGCGCGATGTCGACCAGATCCTCGAACAGGCAGCCAAGACCCTCGACCTCACCCGTCCTGTGGGTCTGATGCTCCTTGGCGTGATCATTTTCGTCGGCGACGACGAGGACCCGTACGGATTCGTGCGACGCCTCCTCGACGCGCTGCCCTCGGGCAGCCACCTCGTGCTCTCGCACACCGTCACCAGCCCGACCATGCCCGACGTGGACGCGGCCGTCGCGTTCTGGAACGAGAACGGCACCCCCAAGCTGAACCAGCGCACGCCGGAGCGGATCGCCCGGTTCTTCGACGGTCTTGAGCTGCTGGAACCGGGCGTCGTCTCCTGCACGCGCTGGCGTCCGGAGTCGGGCGACCCGGAGAAGCTCGCGGAGGTCGCGATGTTCGGTGGGGTCGGGCGGAAGGCTTAGGGCCCTTCTGACGGATCTTGCTGCAGTCGCGGGCCCTGGCACGCCCATCTGCGGCGTTGTCGTCGGTTGCCAACGCTCCGCGTTGACGCCCTCCTCCGCCTTGCAGCTGCACGCACCAGACCCCGCTCGCGGAGCCGGTCATTCACGGCTGCCCGCATCCAGCCTGATCCGTCAGAAGGACCCTAGGGCCCGCCGCCTCAGCTCTGGAGCGCCGCCTTCCGGTGGCGCTCCGTCAGGCGGGAGCCGGATTCGCGGCGGGCGGCGCGGCGCAGCAGCGGGATCGCGAGGAGGAAGCCGAGGGCGGCCCAGGCGGTCAGGACCAGGGCGACCATGGGCAGTTCCCAGGATCCGGCCGGCTCGGCGGCCCGTGCCGCATCCGGCAGGAGCGCCGAACGCAGGCCCTGCGCCATCCACTTGAGCGGGAAGACCGACGCCACCTGCTGCAAGGGAACGGGCAGCACGGTGATCGGGAACACCGCCCCGGAGGTGACGAGGAGTCCCATCACCGGCAGCATGATCAGGGCCAGCGCCTCACGCGGGTTGGGCAGCACCGCGCCGATCGCGGCGCCGAGCGGCACGACGGCAAGCAGCCCGAGCGTCGTGACCCACGCCAGCGTCAGCCACCCGCCCGGCCCCTGCGGCAATGGCCCGTCGGCCAGCAGCGCGGCGGCCGCCAGGAGCAGGGCCAGGGTGGCGACCGAAACGACCACGATCAGCAGGCACTTGGCGACCAGATACGCCGGTATCCCGCCAGGCGTGGCACGCAGCCGCAGCAGAGCGCCCTCCTCCCGCTCCGTCACGAGGATCTGCGGCAGCGTGACAAGACCGACCTGGAAGAGGAGATACGCGGCGAAGCCCGCCACCACCAGGTGGGACATGGGTGTCGCGGTGCCGGGTACGTTGCTGCTGATGTACGCGGCGATGACCAGCGCCACGACGACGTTCGTCACGTGGCCGGACATCTCCTTGCCGTTGCGCACGAGGTGCCGCAGCTCGATGCCGCCGCGCTGGATCCCGGCACGCCAGCTGTTCGTCATGGGTGTCGTCCTCATGCGGCCCGTGCCTCCTCGTCCTCGTCCGGCTCCGCGCCCAGGTCCGCGCCGTCGGCCGCCAGGTTCACCATGTGCAGATACGTGTCCTCGAGCGTCGGCCGCCGTACCTCCAGGTCGGCGATCGGGCCGGGGGCGTCGCGGTGCAGTTCCCACACGAGCTGCGAGGGGTCCGCGGTGCGCTCGCGGCGCGGTGTCCCGTCCTCGGACGTCCAGCGGACCTCGGCGCGGGCGGCTGCCCGCAGGGCCAGCTCCGCGGGTGTGCCCGAGGCCCGGATCCGGCCGCCGACCAGCATGGCGATCCGGTCCGCGAGCCGCTCGGCCTCCACCAGGTCGTGGGTCGTGAGCAGGATGGTGACACCTTCGTCCCGGGCCAGCCGCTCGACCAGGGCATGGAACTCGTACCGCGCCTCCGGGTCGAAACCGGTCGTCGGCTCGTCCAGGAAGAGGAGCCGGGGACGCCCGACGATGCCGAGCGCCACGTCGAGGCGTCGACGCTGTCCGCCGGAGAGCCGGGCCACCTGCCGGTCGGCCTGGTTGGTGAGACCGACGAGGGCCAGCAGCTCGGCCGGGTCGCGCGGGTCGGGGTAGTACGTCGCGAAGTGCCTCAGCAGCTCGCCGACCCGCCAGCGGCCGTGGTCGCGCCAGGACTGCAGGACCAGGCCGATCCGCGCCCGCCACGCGTCGTCGCCGCGCTCCGGGTCCGTACCGAGCACGCTCACGTCCCCGGCGGACCGGCGCCGGAAGCCCTCCAGGATCTCGACGGTGGTCGTCTTCCCCGCCCCGTTGGGGCCGAGCAGCGCGAAGACCTCGCCGCGGTGGATGTCGAGGTCCACGCCGTGCAGGACGTCGATGTCGCCGTACGTCATCGTGATGTCCCGGGCGTGGACGACGGGTCCTTCGGATGTGGTGTGCCGCGTCGTCATCGCTGTGCCCCCGAGGCTGCGGGGGCCGCGGAACCGGCGCCCTCGACGATCGCCCGGAGTGCCGCGACATGTCCCTCGAAGGCGGTGCGCCCACGGGCCGTCAACCGCACCCGGGTGCGGCGGCCCCGGCCGCCGCCCTCCTTGCGGAGCTCCAGATACTCCGCCTCCTCAAGGGTGTGCAGCTGCTTGGAGAGCGCGGAGTCGCTGAGCGAGAGGCTGTCGCGGACGAAGGAGAACTCCGCCCACTCCGTGGCGGCGAGCAGCGAGACCACCGAAAGCCGGGTGGCGGGATGGATCAGCTCGTCGAAACCTGCGGGAACACTCATCGCCCGGCCTCCGTCCTGGCGCCCGGCGTACGGTCCTCGTGGTTCCGCGCGGACCTGGCCGCCCAGCGGCTCGTCGGCCCCACGAACAGCACGAACACGGCTGCCGAGACGGTGGCCTGGATCAGGCTGCCGTGCAGCGGCTCCAGCGAATCGACCAGATGCCCGGAGAGCAGCACCGTCGCGCCGGTCACCACCCCGCCCGCCATGAAGGTGGCGAACATCCGTGATGTGTGTCGCGTGTGGTGCAGCCGCACCCGGCTGCGCCGCTGATGGCGCACGGCAAGTCCGCCCAGCAGCGCGACGTACGCCGCCATGACCAGGCCCACGCCCCATCCGGGCAGCTCAAGCCCCAGGCCGGCCAGGAACAGCCACATGATCGCGGCCGTGGCCCACGGGCTGCCCGAGCCGGCCGCCGCGGACCGCTCCACCTCGTCGTACACCCGCTCCTGCGGCACACGAATGCGCTGCAGGTCCCTCCAGGCCTGTTCGGCATCCACCGACGTGCTCACGCGTCTCGCCCTCCCGTTCCCCGCTCCACTTTCCCAGGAGGAAAGTTACGCGCGACTTTCCTGGTAGGCAAGTAAAGGTCGTGGTGGCACCTGAGGTGGTCGGCGCCGCGGTCGCCCGCCAGTAAAGAAAAAATTGATGGCAGCACAACCCATTGTTGTCTGGCCACAGCCTTGTTAGGTTCCGGCCATGGCGAACGATCACTCCGGCCCTCCGGCCGAGGTCGGCGCACGGCTGCGCCGCCGCAGGAAAGCTCTCCAACTCACCCTGAAGGAAGTGGCCGAGCAGACAGGGCTCACGGAGGGGTACCTCTCGCAGGTCGAGCGCGATCAGGCGAACGCGAGCGTGCGCACGCTTCAACGGCTGTGCGAGGTACTGAAACTGACGGTGGGCGACCTGTTCGACCAGGCGGGGAGCGCCGCCGGGCCCGTCCTGCGGTTCCGCGACACCCACGGGATGTCGTTCGGCGAAGGCGCCACGAAGATCAAGCTCACCCCCGGGACCTTCGACCATCTCGAAGTCCTCCTCGGCCACTTCGCGTCCGGTGGCTCCACGGGCGTCGAGCCGTACACGCACGGCAGCTCGGAGGAGTTGCTGCTCGTCCTGACCGGCGAGGTGGACGTATGGGTACGCGGCCAGCACCACCGGCTGTCCGCCCTCGACTCCATCCACTACCGCAGCAGTGACCCCCACCGCGTCGCCGAGGCCACGGGCACCGGCGAGGCCAGGGTCCTGTGGGCGATGGCACCTCCCACCTACTGAGCGCCCATTCAGCGCCTGCTGGGCGTACGCATGTGCACTAAGGAGTCACCGATGACCGTCTACCGCAACGGCGAGATATCGCACTGGATGCAGGCCTCCCGGCCTTCCCGGACCGCGGGCACCCCGCCTGAACGCGACGACCAACTACCCGACGGGACACAGGATTTCGTCATCGTCGGCGGCGGTCTCACCGGCCTCTGGGCCGCCTATCACGCTGTCCTGGAACACCCCACCGCGAAGATCACCGTCCTCGAGGCCGAAGAGGTCGGCTACGGGGCCTCCGGCCGCAACGGCGGCTGGCTCTCCCCGCTCATCCCCGGCAACCGCGCCGTCTACGCGAAGGCCGCCCGCAAGCGGGGCCAGGACGGCGCCGCCGCCGTCGCCGCGTTCCAGCGCGCGATGGACGGAGCCGTCGACGACGTCCTCCGCGTCCTCGACGAGGAGGGCATCAAGGCGGACCAGCAGCGCGGCGGACACCTGCGCGTCGCTACCACCCCCGCCGCGATGAAGCGCCTCGAACTCACCCACGCCGCCGACCTCGCGAACGGCTACCGCGCCGACGACCTGCAACTCCTCGACGCCGAAGCCGTCAAGAAGCGCATCGCCATCGGCCCCGCGCTCGGCGGCCTGCACACCCGCACCACGGCGCGCGTCGACCCGGCCAAGCTCGTCCACGGGCTCGCCGACGTCGTGACCGCCAAGGGCGTACGCATCCTGGAGCACACCCGCGCCACCCGCATCGCACCCGGCGCCGTCACCACACCGCGCGGCACCGTGCGCGCCACCACCGTCCTGACGTGCCTGGAAGCGTATTCGGGACAGGTCGAGAGCGACGTCCCCGCGCTCGGCGCCCGCGAGGTCATCCCGGTCAACTCCTCAATGATCGTGACCAATCGGCTCCCGGACGACGTGTGGGAGCGGATCGGCTGGGAGGGGCGGGAGTGCCTGGGCGACGCCGCCCACACCTTCGTCTACGCCCAGCGCACCGAGGACGGCCGCATCGCCATCGGCGGCCGTGGCACGCCCTACGCGTTCAACTCCGGCACGCCCGGCGAGGGCCGCGTGGACGCCCGCACGGTGCGCACCCTGAGCGAGCGGATCCAACTCTTCTTCCCCGACGTGCGGTTCACCGTCGACCACGCATGGCGCGGCGCGATCGGCGTGACCCGCGACTGGTGTGCCGGAGTCACCTTCGACCCGGCCACCCGCATCGGCGTGGTCCGCGGCTTCGCAGGACACGGGGTCACCGCCACCCAACTCGCCGCGCGCACCCTCCTGGACCGCGCCGAAGGCCGGGACACCGACCTCACGCGGCTGCCGTGGAACGACCACGACTCGGGCCGCTGGGAACCCGAACCGCTGCGCTGGATCGGCGTCCACGCGATGTACCGGCTGTTCGGCGTCGCCGACCGCTGGGAGGAGAAGCGGCACTCCCACAGCACCTCGCTCATCGCCCGCGTCGGATCGAGATTGGCAGGACTCAGCGAATGACCGGAACTCCCGTGCCGGACACGGCACTTCGCGAAGACGGAACCCGCCGGGAAGCGGCCGACGAGCGGTCCCTGCGGCGCGGCCTGTGGAGCATGGCCTTCACCGAGCTGTGGGAACGCTATTCGTTCTACGGACTGCAGGGCATCCTCTCCTTCTACCTGCTGTACAAGGTGGCCGACGGCGGCCTCGCCCTCGACCCGGCCGTCGCCTCGGGCATCGTCGGCGCGTACGGCGGCGCCGTGTACCTGTCGCAGATCCTGGGATCCTGGCTGGGGGACCGGCTCGTCAGCCCCCGGAACATGGTGCTGTACGGCGCCGTGGTCATCACCGCCGGACATGTGGTGCTCGCGTTCGCCCCGGGCCTGACGGGACTCGCGGCCGGACTGGTGTGCATCGTGCTCGGCACCGGCGCGCTGAAGACGAACATCACCTCGATCGTGGGCTTCGTCCTGGACCAGCACCCCGACGAACGCTACCGCGACGCCGGATTCACGTACTTCTACATGGCCATCAACATCGGCGCGGTGGTCGGCCCGCTCACCACGGGCCTCGCGCAGAACGAACTCGGGTTCCACTACGGCTTCGGCCTCGCCGCGATCGGGATGGCCGGCGCGCTCGTCCAGTACCTCCTGTCGATGAAGCACCTGCCCGCGCGGGCCCACACCGTCAACAACCCGCTCCCGGCCGGCCGTCGGCCCCTGGCCGCACTCGTGGCGGTCGGCTTCCTCGCGGTGGTGGGCGGCGCCGTAGGCGCCGGGCTGCTGCGGGCGGAGAACCTGTCCACGGTGGTGACCGTCGCCGCGCTCGTGGCCGCGGCCGTCTACTTCCTGACCATGACCACCTCGAAGACGGTCAGCCGCGACGAGCGCCGCCGCGTCCTCGGCTATCTGCCGCTGTTCCTGGCCTCCGGGATCTACTTCGGGTTCCTCTTCCAGAAGTTCACGGCGATCTCCATCCTCATCACCGAGCGCATCGACCTGCACATCGGTGGCTGGACCTTCCCCGTCGCCTGGATCACGACGGTCAGCCCGCTCGCGGCGGTGCTCATCACGCCGCTGATCGCCCGGCTGTGGACCAGGCTGGGAGAGCGCCAGCCCGGTCCGGTCACCAAGGTCGCCATCGGACTGACGCAGATCGGCTGTGCCTATCTGTTCCTGCTGGTGCTGTCGGAGGCCACAGGAAACGCGCAGATCCCGCTGTTCCTCATCCTCGTCTTCATGGCAGCGGCCGGTTCTTCGGAGGTCTTCGTCGGACCCATCGGCCTATCCCTGGCCACCCGGATCGGCCCGAGCACCTTCCGCTCCCAGATGGTCGGCCTCAACTTCCTTACACTGGCCCTGGGTTCATCCCTCGCGGGCCTGCTCGGCCAGCTGTTCACGGCGATCGACAACGCTTCGTACTTCACCATCACGGCCGTGTGTGGCATCGGCATCGGGCTCGCGCTGATCGCCACCCGCAAGCCGCTGGGCCGGCTGCTGAACGCGGGTCTGGAGAGCTGACCGGCGCGCCGGTGTCCCTATGACTCGACGGACGTCTCCGGCGTCTACTGCTCGATGGACGTCTCCGGCGTCGCCGCCCACGCCGCGAGCAGCTGGAGCTTGTCGTGGTCCGGGGTGTTCGGCGGGCTGCTGTATGCGGTGAGGGTGAGGCCCGGCTGGGCGGGGAGCTCCATGGCGTCGAAGTCGAGGGCGAGCTCGCCCACGACGGGGTGCCGGAAGGACTTGCGGCCGGTGCGGTGCAGGCGGACGTTGTGCTTCGCCCACGCCACGCGGAACTCGTCGCTGCGGGTGACGAGCTCGCCGATCAGGCCGGTCAGGTCGCTGTCGCCGGGGGCCCGCCCTGCCTCGGTGCGCAGCAGGGACACGGTGGTGTTCACGGACTCCTCCCACTCGGGGAAGAACTCGCGCCCGGCCGGGTCGAGGAACTGGAAGCGGGCGATGTTGACCGGCTGCCGGGACTCGTCGGCGTAGAGGGGGCTGTACAGGGCCCGGCACAGCGGGTTCGTGGCGAGGATGTCCAGGCGGCCGTTGCGGATGAAGGCCGGGCAGTCGCTCATCGAGTTCACTACACGCACCACGCTGTCCGGCAGCGGGCCGCGGCTGCGCTTGGTACGCCGGGCGGGGCGCTTCGCGGCGGCGCGCGCCAGGTCGTACAGGTGCGCGCGCTCGGCGTCGTCGAGCTGGAGCGCGCCCGCGACGGAGTCGAGGACCTCCTCGGAAGCACCGGCCAGGTGGCCGCGCTCCAGGCGCACGTAGTAGTCGATGCTCACGCCCGCGAGCAGCGCGACCTCCTCGCGCCGCAGCCCCGGCACGCGCCGGTTCCCGCCGTACGCGGGCAGGCCCGCCTGCTGCGGGGTGATCTTGGCGCGGCGGGAGGCCAGGAACTCGCGGATGTCGCTCTCGGTGCTCACGTTTCCAGGCTAAGGCGGGATGTGCGCATGTGGGGGGTCCTGTCAGTACCTGTAACGGCAGACCCTTCTCCGCGCCGGTGACCTGCGGTTTCCTCGATATCGGCAGCCAAGCCGGAAGAACGAGGAGAAGCATCATGCCGAAGCAGTCCGCCCCGCAGGAGCTCGCGGAGATCGCGCCGAAGCTGGTCGAGGTCACCAATGACGTCCTGTTCGGTGACGTCTGGGAACGGCCGGGTCTCTCGCCCCGCGACCGCAGCCTGGTCACCGTCAGTGTGCTCGCGGCGCTCTACCGCGGCGAGCAGCTCGGCTACCACCTCCGTGTCGCCCTGGAGAACGGGCTGACCGTCGAGGAGCTGTCCGAGGCCATCACCCACCTCGCGTTCTACGCGGGCTGGCCCAACGCGATGACCGCCATCAACCAGCTCAAGCAGATCACCGAAACCGCATGAGCAGCCCCACGAACAGCCGCAGGAGCACCAGCATGACCAGGGTCTTCTTCATCACCGGCG
Source organism: Streptomyces sp. UC4497 (assembly GCF_054871485.1). Classification (NCBI taxonomy): domain Bacteria; kingdom Bacillati; phylum Actinomycetota; class Actinomycetes; order Kitasatosporales; family Streptomycetaceae; genus Streptomyces; species Streptomyces sp. UC4497. The sequence goes on from NZ_JBTYHB010000047.1 coordinate 48,220, forward strand.
CGGGCCGTGGCCTCGGCGCCGACATCGCGCGCCGGGCCCTCGCCGCGGGACACCAGGTCGTGGCCACGGGACGCCGGCCCGAGCGCGTCGTCGAGGCGCTCGGCGGGGAGCAGGACAACCTGCTGGCCACCGCCCTCGACATCACCGACCCCGAGGCCGCCGAGCGCGCCGTCCGCGCCGCCGTGGAACGCTTCGGGCGCATCGACGTACTGATCAACAATGCGGCGAATTTCTACGCCGGGTTCTTCGAGGAGCTCAGCGACGCGCAGGTCCGCGCGCAGATCGAGACCAACCTGTTCGGCCCGATGAATGTCACCCGCGCCGCCCTGCCCGTGCTGCGCGCCCAGCGCTCCGGGCATGTCATCACCATCTCGTCGCTCGCGGGCGCGATCGGGGTCGACTTCTGCGTGGCGTACTCCGCCGCGAAGTTCGGCGTCGAGGGCTTCATGGAGAGCCTGCGCCACGACGTGGAGCCGTTCGGCATTCGCACCACCATCGTCGAACCGGGCTTCTTCCGCACCGAGCTGCTCGTCGACGCCTCCACCACGTACGCGGAGGGCTCCATCGACGACTACGCCGAGCGCACCGCCGCCACGAAGAAGCAGTGGGAGTCCATGAACGGGCAGCAGTCCGGCGACCCTGCGAAGCTGGCGGATGCCCTGCTCAAGGTGGCCGATCTGGAGGAGCCGCCGCTGCGCTTCGTCGCGGGCGACGACTGCCTCGCCGCCGTCGAGGCCAAGGCGAACGAGCTGCTCGCCCAGGTGGCGGCCTCCCGCGAGCTGGGCTCGGGTCTCGACCACACCTCCTGACGACCGCTACCCCCTACCTCTAGGAAACGCGCCATGGAACACATCACCAGCACGCCCACCGTGAAGACCCCCGCCGAACGCTTCACCGGCGACGTGTACCTCAACCTCATCGAGGCCCCCGCCGCGCCGGCCCACCTCGCCGTGGGTCACGTCCGGTTCACGCCCGGCGCCCGCACCAACTGGCACTCCCACGCGAACGGCCAGACCCTGCACATCATCGACGGTGTCGGCCTCGTCGGCACCCGCGAAGGCCACGTGGTGCGCGCGAGCGCGGGCGAGACCATCAAGTGCCCGGCAGGCGAGGAACACTGGCACGGCGCCACCGATACCACGTTCATGGCGCACATCGCCATCGTCGTCGGTGACGCGGATGGCGACGGCACCACCTGGCTGGAGCCGGTCACCGACGAGCAGTACGAGAGCGCGCTGGCAGCCACCGCCTGATCCAATCGACAGGCCCTACTCCATCGCGTTGACCAGGGGTTCGCCGCTCGCCCAGCGGCGTACCTGGTCGACGATCAGGCGCTCGGCGCGCGGCCGGAACGTCGCCGAACCGCCGCCCACGTGCGGAGTGATGAGGACGCCCGGCAGCGCGCGCAGCGGGTGGTCGGCGGGGAGCGGTTCGGGGGACGTGACGTCGAGGGCCGCACGGAGCCGGCCGGTGCGGGTCTCGGCGAGCAGCGCGTCGGGGTCCAGGGTGCGGCCGCGGCCGATGTTGACGACGAGCGCGTCGTCGGGGAGCGCGGCGAGCTCGGCCGCGCCGAACAGGCCCACCGTGGACGGGTTCTCGGGCAGCACGAGCACCGCGATGTCCACGTGCGGAAGGAGCTCCGGCAGATCCGTGACCGCGTGGACGTCGCTGTCGGGGCGGGCGCGGCGGGCCACGCGCACGACGGTGGCCTCGCACGCGAGCAGGCGCTGTTCGAGCGCCGCGCCGATGGACCCGTAGCCCACGATCGCCACCCGCGAGTCCGCGAGGGAGCGCGTGAAGTGCGGCTCCCAGCGGCCCCCGTCCTGGTCGCGCACCCACCGCGGCAGCTCGCGCTGCGCGGCGAGGATCAGCGCGAGGGCGTGCTCGGCGGCGCTCGCGTCGTGCAGCCCGCGCCCGTTGTGCAGCGCCACGCCCTCGGGCAGCAGCGGCCGCAGCTTCTCCACGCCCGCGCTCAACGACTGCACGGCGCGCAGCCCCGAAAGCTCGGGGAGCAGCTTCGTGGCCTCGGGCGTCGCGTAAGGCATGACCCAGTAGCCGATCCGGGCGAGCTGCTCCGTGTCGAGCCCGACCGGCGCCACCCCGTCCCACACGTGGACGCGCACCCCGTCAGGCCAGGGGCCGTGCGCGCGGTCGAGACCGGACCAGGGCACCAGCACGTCGGGCGCCTCGGAATCGGGTCCGGTCCGGTCGGGGATGCGGCTGGAGTCATGGCTGGGCATACATGCACCTTTCCGGGCGGCTTCGGCCGAAGCGCGGCAAATCATTGATGCGCCAAGGCTGTTGACCTGGCGACGCGTCGACCCTAACGTCTTTCCGTCCCACAGAACACTTTCCGCCCCACGGAAAAATGCTTCGGGAAAGTGTCTCGGAGAACCCTCACGGAAAGCAGGAGGTGTGACGGATGACAGCGACGTCGTCCCGCGCCGCACGCGGCAGTGGATTCTGGTCGTCCACGCGGACCAAGCACATGATCCCGATCGCGTTCGTCACGTACTCGCTGGCGTATCTGGACCGGTCCAACTATTCGCTCGGCTCGGCGGGCGGCATGGCCGAGGACCTCAACATGTCCAGCGGCATGGACGCGCTGGTCGCCGCCTCCTTCTTCCTGGGCTACTTCTTCTTCCAGATCCCCGGCACCATCTACGCCGAGCGCCGCAGCGCCCGCCGCCTCGTCGCGTACTCGACCATCGCCTGGGGGGTGCTCGCCGCCGTCCAGGGACTGCTGCACAGCCCCGCCCTGCTGGTGGCCGTCCGTTTTCTGCTCGGCGTGGTCGAGGGCGCGGTCATGCCGTCGATGGTGATGCTGCTCGGGCGCTGGTTCACGCAGCGCGAGCGCGGGCGTGCCAACACCTTCCTGATCCTGGGCAACCCGGTCACCGTGATGTGGCTGTCCGCCGTCTCCGGACTGATCATCGAGGCCACCAGCTGGCGCGAGATGTTCATCATCGAGGGCCTGCCGGCCGTGCTGTGGGGCCTGCTCTGCCTCAAGATGATCAAGGATCACCCGGCGGAGGCCACGTGGCTGCCCGAGAGTGAACGGGCCGAGCTGGACGCGGAGTTGGCGAAGGAGCCCACGGTCGCCGTGGCCCGCACCGCCGAGTACCGCAAGGTGCTCTCCTCGCGTCCGGTGCTCATCCTGGCCGCCCAGTACTTCTGCTGGTCGATCGGCGTGTACGGGTTCGTGTTCTGGCTGCCCTCGATCATCAAGGAGGCGTCGGGCCAGGGCATCGGCGCCACCGGCCTGCTCTCGGCGGTCCCGTACCTCTTCGCCTCGATCGCGATGCTCGTCAACTCCCAGCTCTCCGACCGCAGCGGCAGGCGCCGCGTCGCGATCTGGCCCTGGCTGGTGGTCGCGGCCCTCACGCTCTACGGCTCGTACCTCGCGCACTCCTCCTTCGCGATGTCGTTCGTGCTCCTGATCGTCGCAGGACTGTGCCTGTACGCGCCCTACGGTCCGTACTTCGCGCTCGTCGCCGACCAGGCGCCCAAGAACGTCTCCGGAGCGGCCGTCGCCCTCGTCAACTCCTTCGGCGCGCTCGGCTCGTTCGTCGGCACGTACCTCGTCGGCTGGATCCGCGGCAGCTCCATGGGTGACATGGGCGCCTTCGCCGTCATGGCCATCGGCACGCTGATCTCGGCCGCGCTGATGGCCTTCGTACGACGGCCCGCGGAGCTCGAGGCACCGGCTGCCAAGGTCGCCGAACAGCACGCCACGTAAGCTTCGGCAGCGAACAACCAAGCAACTCGGAGACGAAGGCACAGGTGGGGGCGGGCGTGAACCATGAGCGATGACATGCTCGGCCGCGGGCTCAGGCTGCTGACCACGCTCTCCCGGCACCCCGAGGGGCTCGGTGTCAGCGCCGCCGCGCGCGCCGCGCAGCTGCCGGTGAGCAGCGCCCACCGTCTGCTCGCCCGGATGACCGAAGAGGGCTTCGTCGTCCACGACTCCAGCGCACGCACCTATGCCCTGGGGCTGCGCGCCCTGGAGCTGGCGCACGGCTTCCACCGGACGCCGGCCGGGTTCAACCATCTCCTCGGCCCCATGCGGCAGTTGGCGGAGCGCACGGGCCTCGTCGTCATCGCGGGCATCCTCGACGGCGACCAGGTCCTCCTCGTCCGCTCCGTGCAGGGCAGCCAGCACCTGCAACTGCGCAGCGACGAGGGCACCCGCAACCCCTGGCACGCCACCTCGCTGGGCAAGGCGCTCGTCGCCGCCCGGCCCGAGACCGACCAGGAGCGCCTGCTGGCCGGTCCGCTGCCGCGCAGCGCGCCCAACACGCTCAGCGACCCGGACGAGCTGCGCGCCGAACTGGCCCGCGTCCGGAAACTCGGGTGGGCGGAGGCCGAGGAGGAGAACGAGCGCGGGGTCCGCTCCATCGCCGTGTGCGTCCCCGCCGCCGACCCCGACGGTGGGCCGCCGCAGCTCGCCCTCTCCCTCGGTGCCACCGTCGTCCTCACGGGCCGCGAGGAACTCCACGACATGGTGCCGCTGTTGCAGACGGCGGCGCGGGAGGCGGCGGCGTACGGCAGGTGACCGCCGTACGGGTCACCCTTGCCGGCGCAGGTCCTTCAGGCGCAGGTCCTTCAGCTGGGCCGACTGTGCCCGCAGCTTGCCGAACAGCCACCCCTGGACGAGCCCGACGGCGAGACCCGCGGCGACCGGGCCGTACTTGGCCAGGAGCGGCCCCGCGACGAGCGACAGACCGTCGAGTTCGGCGGGCGCGGTGGGAGTCCCGGTGGTCGCGGCCTTGGGCTGTGCCGTCGAGATAGGGGCGGCGCCCGTGGCAGACCCCTGGTCGAGCAGCAGGTTCCCGAGGTTCTGCGCGAACTGCTGCAGGATCCGGTCCGAGACCGTGGCGATCGCGCCCTTGCCGAACTGGGCCAGCTTGCCGCGGATCAGCAGATCCGTACTGAGCTCAAGACGCGCGCCCTCCGGGGCCTCGCCGATGTCCAGGACCACCTCGGCCTCGGCGTCACCGTTGCCGTGCGTGTCGGCGCCACTTGCGTGCACACGCAGCCGGCGCTTCTCGGCGTCGACCTCCAGGAACCGCACCGTGCCCGCGTACGCGGCGCTGATCGGCCCCACCTTGACCTTGACCGCGCCCCGCCAGGCATCGCCGTCCCGGCCTTCGAGGGTCGCGCCCGGCATGCAGGACGCCACCTTCTCCACGTCGCTGACGAGCGCGAACACCGCGTCCGGAGCGGCGCCTACGACGACGGTGTTGCTCAGCTGCATGCTGTCTCCTCGGTCGCGGTACAGGTCTTGGCGCAGTCGGCGCGGCGGGCCGTGGCGCAGGAGTCGATCGCCTCGACGATGGTCTGGTAGCCGGTGCACCGGCACAGGTTGGCGGCCACGACCTCCCGGATCTCCTCCTTGGTGGCCTCCGGACGCTCGGCGAGGAACCCGTCCGCGAGCATCAGGAATCCGGGTGTGCAGAAGCCGCACTGCAGGCCGTGGTGTTCGGTGAACGACCGTTGCAGATCGCTGAGTTCACCGGTCGCCGGATCCGCGAGGGACTCGACGGTACGTATCCGGGCGCCCTCGGCCTGTGCGGCGAACATCAGGCAGGCCCGTGCCGGCCGGTCGTCGACCAGGACCGTGCAGGCCCCGCAGATGCCGTGCTCGCAGCCGACGTGTGTACCGGTCAGACGCAGGTCGTGGCGGAGTACGTCGACGAGGGTGCGGCGCGGCTCGGTGATCACCTCGTGCTCCTCGCCGTTGACGTTCAGGGTGAGCAGCAGCAGGTTGTCGGAGCTGGTCATGGGGCTGGTCATGTGGAGGGCTCCAGGTTCAGGGCGCGGTGCACCGTCTCCGGGGTGATCGGGGTGTGGTCGAGTTCGGTGCCGGTGGGGCGCAGCGCGTCGTTGACGGCGTTGAGGACCGCGGCGGGCGCGCCGATGGTGCCGCCCTCGCCCGCGCCCTTGGCGCCGGTCTCGTTGAACGTGCACGGTGTCTCGAGGTGGTGGATGAGCACGTCGGGGATCTCGTGGGCGGTCGGCACCTTGTAGTCCATGAAACTGGTCGCCGACGGTTCGCCCTGCGCGTCGTACGTCACCTGCTCGAAGAGCGCGCCCGCGATGCCCTGGGCGATGCCACCACGGCACTGCCCCTCCACGACCTGCGGGTTGATGGCGATGCCGCAGTCCTCGACGCACACGTACCGCAGGATCTCCACCTGCCCGGTGCCCTGGTGGAGTTCGACGACGACGGCGTGCGTGGCGTTGGAGAAGGTGCCGTCGTTGAACACGTCGAAGGTGGCGGTGGCGCTCAGTCCCGGCTCGATGTCACGGGGCAGCAGGTGGGCGCGGAGATACGCGATGTCGGCCAGTTCCTCGTACGTGAGGTACGCGGGGTCACTGCTGTCCTTGCGCCGCACGCCGCCGCGCGTCAGCTCCACCTCGGCCGGCTCGGTCTCCCAGAGCGCCGCCGCGATCCGGCACAGCTTCTCGCCGAGCTTGGCCGCGGCGATCCTCACCGCGCTGCCGCCGATGGTGACGGAGCGGCTGGCGAAGGTGCCGTAGCCGTACGTGACGCGGTCGGTGTCGCCCTGATGGAGCTTCACCTTGCCGAGTTCCAGGCCGAGTTCGTCGGCGACGATCTGCGCGAACGTCGTCTCGTGGCTCTGCCCGTGGCTCATCGTGCCGCTGGTGACGGTGACCGCTCCGCTGGTGTCCATCCGCACCTCGGAGATGTCGAAGCCGGGGACGACCTGCATCTTGCGCTGGGCGAAGGCCGTGGACCCGTATCCGGTGCGCTCGCTGAAGCAGGAGTAGCCGATGCCGAGGTACCGGCCCCCGGCGGCCGCGGCCGCCTGCTTCTCGTACCAGCCCTCGTCCTTGACCAGCTGCTCGCACAGGTCGAGCGACTCCAGGTAGGAGCCCGGGTCGTACGTGATGTTGTTGACGCCCGTGTACGGGAACTCGGTGATGACGTTGCGGCGGCGGATCTCGACCGGGTCGAGGCCCAACTCGCGGGCAGCGCGCTCGAAGAGACGCTCCATCACCATCACGTATTGCGGGCGGCTCACTCCGCGGTACGGGGCGGTGGGCGCCTTGTTGGTGGTGACCGCACGGCCGCGCACCCGGTAGGCGGGCACCTTGTAGACGCCGGGCATCTCCGCCGAGGCCATCAGCGGCTCGATGCCCGCGGTGAACGGGTAGCAGGAGTACGCGCCCATGTCGCACACCACGTCGGCGTCGAGCCCCAGGATGTGACCGTCCGCGTCGAAGGCGGCCCGGACGTCGTAGTGCTGCTCGCGGGCGAGGAACGACGCGGACAGCGCGTCCTTGCGGTCCTCGATCCACTTCACGGGCCGGCGCAGGCGCAGCGCGGCGGCTGCCGCGGCGATCTCCTCGCGGCCCACGACGCACTTCTGGCCGAAGCCGCCGCCCATGTCGGGCACCACGACCCGCACCGCCCGCTCGTCCAGGCGCAGACAGCGGGAGGCCACCGTCCGTACCTGATGCGGTACTTGGGTGCAGGTGTTGAGGACGAGCTGTTCCTCCCGGTCGTCCCAGTGGGCGACGGCGCCGCGTGTCTCCAGGGGGAGCGCGTTCTGCCGGCCGGTCCGCGACTCGACATGGACGACACACGAGGCGGCGGCGAAGACCTCGTCGATGCCCTCCGTGGCGAACAGGGAGACGTCCACCAGGGTGTTGCGCGGGGCCTCCTCGTGGACGAGCGGGGCGCCGGGCGCCAGGGCCTCGTTCTCGGAGGTCACCGGGGGCAGCGTCGTGTAGCGGACCTTGGCCGCCTCCAGGCCGTCCTCCGCGGCGTACGCGTCGCGCGCCACCACGATCGCGACGGGCTCCCCGACGTAGCGCACCCGGTCACGGGCGAGCACCGGCATCGCCGTGGGCACGAACTCCGAGCGGGGGCGGCCGAGTTCGGCCGTAATGTCGGTGAGGTCCAGGTCCTCGGCGGTGAACGCCGCGACCACGCCCGGCACCTCGCGTACCGCCGTCAGATCGACGGAGGCGATCTCGCCGTGCGCGACCGTGCTGCGCACGAACTGGGCGTGCAGCATGCCGGGTAGCGCGATGTCGTCGACGAACCGGCCGCGCCCGGAAAGGAGCCGCGGATCCTCACGGCGCGCCACCGACCGCCCGGTCAACTGCCCCTTGCCGTCTGCCGGGTGTGTCTTCGGCGCATACGGGCGTGGCATGGGCGCATCATCCGGGTGTGTCATCGGCTCATCGCCTCCTCACAGGCACGCAGGACCAGCGTGCGGACAAGCTGCTTGCGGTAGTGCGCGCTGCCCGAGGCGTCCGACGGAGGCTCGACGGCCTCGGCCGCCGCCTCGGCGCAGTCGGCGAAGGTGCCGCCGCCCGCGAGCACCGTCTCCGCCTCCGGTACGCGGACCACGGAGGCCGCGACCCCGCCGAGCGCCACCCGGCCTCCGTGCACCGAACCGTCGGTGACATCGAGGTCCACCGCGGCGGACACCAGCGCGAAGTCGCCCTGGCGCTCGGCGAACTCGGTGAGCGCGGCGTGCGGGGCCGGGCGCGGGAAGACGACCTCGATCAGCAGCTCGTCGGGATCGAGCACGCTGGTGTAGTAGCCGAGGAAGAAGTCCCCGGCCGCGACGCGGCGCTCACCGCGTGGCCCGCGAGCCACGAACTCCGCCCGGAGCGCGAGCGCGAGCAGACACCACTCGGCGGTGGCGTCGGCGTGCGCGATGCTCCCGCCGATCGTGCCGCGCGTCCGGATGGGAAGGTGCCCGATCCACCGCATGGCCTCGCGCAGCACCGCGAACTCGCGGCCGAGCACACCCTCCGGGTCGCTCTCCGCCGTGTGATGGGTGGTGAGCGCCCCGATGTGCAGGGCGCCCGACGCGTCCCGGTGCATTCCGTCGAGTTCGCGCAGGCCGCCGATGTCGACCAGGTGGCCGGGCCGTGCGAGCCGGAAGTTCATCATGGCGACCAGGCTCTGGCCGCCGGCGATGACCTTCGCGTCATCGCCGAGCTCGGCCAGGAGCCGGGTGGCGCCGTCGACGTCACGAGCCCTGTGATAGCCGAAGGGCGCTGGTTTCATGGTTCTCCTGGTCTTCCTGGGCTTCCTGGTTGTCCTGTCGCGGGGCGGGCAGGCCGCCGCCGTCGTGGTCCGGGTCGTCCAGCTCCCGGCCCTTCGTCTCCGGCGCCGCCACGGCCATCCAGCCGACGGCGAGGAGCACGGCCGCGCCGAGCACCGCGAACGTCAACGGAAGTCCCAGCAGGGGCCACAGCACCGAGCCGAAGAGCAGCGGGGCGAAACCGGTGAGCGCCCGGCTGACCGAGGAGGCCCAGCCGAAGCCGCTGGCCCGCAGTTCGGTCGGGTACAGCTCGGAGACGTACGCGTACAGAGCGGGGATGGCGAGTTGGGCGAGGAAGCCGAACACGCCGATGGTGATGACCGAGCCGGTCGGCATGTCCCGCACGATCGCGAAGATCACGAGGGCGAGCGAGGCGACCGGGGCCGAGACACCGATCAGCCACTTGCGGCCGACCAGATCGACCAGGGCCGTCGAGACGAGGACACCGACGATGCCCACGCCGCTCATCAGCGTCGTGCTCATGAAGGCGGCCGTGTCACCCTGCCCCTCCTCCTTGAGGATCGACGGCATCCAGCTCAGCGCCGCGTAGTAGACGAGCATGATGGTGGCGAACAACAGCCAGGCCGCCGAGGTGATGCGCGGGCTGAACGCCCAGATGTTGCGCAGCTGTTGGGCCGCCGCGGCCACGCCGCGCGGGCCCTCGTCCGGTACCGGCTCGGGGATGACGTACGGCTCGACGGGCGCGCCCGTGCGGGCCACCAGGTCGTCGATGACGGCCCGTGCCTCGGCCTCGCGGCCCTTCTTCGTCAGGTAGATGGGTGACTCGGGGATGCCGCGGCGCGCCCAGAACAACAGCAGCGCGGGCAGCACCATGGTGGCGAGCATCCAGCGCCAGTTGCCGTCGAGGGACAGCATGCCCGTGGACACGAGCCCGCACAGGGTCACCCCCACCGGCCACCAGGCGTCGAGCGCGGTGAGGACCCGGCCCCGGTACTTGCGCGGCGAGAACTCGCCCACCAGCGCGTAGTCGACCGGGATGCAGCCGCCGAGCCCGACTCCCGCGAGGAACCGCAGCAGCAGGAAGACCCAGTACGTCGGCGAGAGCGCGCCGAGCACCGAGAACAGGGCGAAGATCAGCAGGGTGACACTGAACGCCTTCTTGCGGCCGATCCGGTCCGCGACCGCGCCCCAGGCGATGGCACCGACGGCCATGCCCACCAGGTTGGCGGTGGCGACGAGCCCTCGGGCACCGAGGGACAGGTCGAAGTGCTGGCCCAGGAGCGGCATGAGGAAGCCGTTCAGGGCGATGTCGTACGCGTCGAAGAGGTAGCCGAGACCTCCGATGATGAAGATCTTGCCCTGGACGTGCCATCTCCAGGGGAGATCCTGAACGATCTGATCGCCTGTTCTCACGTGCGCTCCAGGGTCGTGTCGGGGACGAACTGCGACGGGAGGTGCCTGAGGTACGGAGCGTTGCGGGTGACACTGTCAGTGCGCGAACGGATGTAATCCGAGCACGTACGAATTTGCTTGGCAAGGGTTCGCGCACGGAGTTAACGCGGTGGTTTCACGGCGCGGTCGGGCCGGCCAGCAGGCGGCCCGCGTTCGGCGCCAGCGGCGGCAGGCCCAGCTCAGACAGGATCCGGAACGCCGTGGCGGTGGCCGCCGACAGGACCGGGAGCCCCAGCTCGTCCTCGACCGGCTGGATCGCTGGCAGGGACGGCATCTGTACGCACGCGGACAGCACCAGCGCGTCCGCGTCGCCGAGCTTCAGGCGCTTGTGGTGCTCGCGCAGGTCCTGCGGGTCGAGCCGGGCGACGGCCAGGTTGTCCGGCACCTCCAGGCTCAGCGCGTCCACCACCTCGACGCCCGCGTCCTCGATGTAGTCGGCGACCTTCCGGGTCAGCGGCTTCATGTAGGGCGTGACGATGGCGACCTTCTTCGCGCCGAGCGCGGCGATGCCGTCGAGCAGTGCGCCAGCGCTGGAGACCACGGGGACCAGCGCCTCCTGGGCGCGCAGCACGTCCTTGATCTCGTCCTCGGCCGTGCAGTGGTGTCCTGGACCCTGCGCCATGATGGCGACGAGGCAGGCCGTCGCCACGACGTCGGGCCGGGCGTCGGCCAGCTCCAGGACGGCGCGCTCCGTCTGCGCGTTCATCGCCCGCAGCTCTTCGGGCGTGACGTGCTTCATGCGCATCCGGCTGCTGTGGAAGACGAAGCGGTCCTCCGGGGAGACGGCCTCGCGCGCCCGCATCAGACGGGGGAGCTCGGTCTCCATCGTGAGGTTCGAGCTGGGGACGATCATCCCTATGTGGTGATCCGTCATGGTTCGCTCCAAGTTTTGAGGCATGCCTGATGAGGGCGGGGACCTGCATGTCCTCATCGGGCGGGGTCGGTGACGGAGGTCAGTGCTCCTGGCCGAGCCGCTCCCAGTGATCGGCGAGCACCGCCAGGTGCCGCAGCACGTCGGCGCGCTGCTCCGCCGGGATCGGCCGCAGCAGCTCCTCGTCGAGCTTGCGGGCCCGCAGGTTCGCGTCGTGCACGGTGACGCGGCCCTCCTCGGTGAGATTGAGGAGCTTGCGGCGCGCGTCGGCGGGGGAGGGGGTGCGGGACAGCAGGCCCCGGTTCTCCAGGCGCCGGGCGACATCGGCCATCGTCGAGGTGTCGAGCGCGGCGAGCGCGGCGATGGAGCGCTGGTCGCAGCCGGGGTTCTCGCCGACGATCTGAAGGACCGCGAACTGCGGTCCGGTCAGCGTCGCGTCGACGTCGTGCAGCCACGCGGCAAGGTACGCCTGGTACAGCCGGCGGGCCAGGAAGCCCGGCGCGTGGGTGAGTTCGTCGGGCGCGGCGACATCGTCGGCCTGGTTGGGGGAGGAGGGCGAGGTCATGGCACCGCTGTCGTGTGAGTCGTCTGCAGGGATCGAGGTGTCCCCCGGCTCCGGTGAGAGGGTCTGCCGCAGCGCGGTGCGCAGCAGGTCCAGGGCCGGTGCCGGGTTGTCCCAGAAGACCATATGTCCCGCGTCCGGGATGCGAACCATGCGCGCCGCCGGGTTCGCGGCGGCGGCCTCCGCGGCGCCCTCGGCGGTGACGACCGGGCTGTCGGCCCCGTACAGCAGCGTCGCGGGACCCGGCACCTGGGGCCACCAGGCGAAGAAGTCCTCGCTCTCGAAGCCCTGGTGGGCGCGCTCGATCGCCTCCAGGCTGCAACTGGCGAGCCAGCGGGCCCGCAGCTCCAGCTCCCGGCGCGGCCAGGTCGGCCAGAAGCCGCCGACCTCGTCGGCATCCGTGCCGCGCCGGGCCTGCGACAGCTGGCGCGTGAACGCCGCGAGCGTCGTCGGGTACGGTCCCCGGCTCGGGCCGCTCATCGGCGGGTCCACCAACAGCGTTCCACCGAGCGGGACATGGCCCCGCACCGCGGTGGCGGCGGCGATCCGGGCACCCATGGAGTGGCCGAACAGCACGGGGTCCGCCAGCTCCAGCTGCTCGATCACGGCTTCCGTGTCGGCGGCGAGGGCGTCGAGCGAGTGGTCCGCCGCGTCGTCGCTGAGGCCGCGGCCGCGGATGTCGAGGACCAACGGCCGTGCCAGGTCCGTCAGTTCGCGGGCGACGAAGTCCATGGTGATCGCCGGGCTGGTGATGCCGGGCAGGATCAGCAGGGGCACGCCGTCGCCGCCGTAGTCCAGCACGTGCAGCCGCACGTCCCCGCTGCGGGCCCAGCGGCTGACGGCCGGGATGTCGGCGAGGTCCGCGAGGCCGGGCTGCGTCAGGTAACGCTCCGGCCATCGGGCCTCACGGTCCTGAGCGGCATCCCGCGCGGCATCTTGTGCGGCTCCGGAAGACGCGTCCATGATCTCAAACCCCCTTCGTCGTCAGGTACTTCACCATGTCCTCGTGGCCCACGACATCCCCGTACTTGGCCTGGATGTCGAAGAGCGCCGCCTCGTGCGGCCCCGCCGCCCGGTCGCCGCACGCCTCGGCGGGTACGAGGACCGGCCAGCCGTACTGCACCGCGTCCACCGCCGTGGCCCGCACGCAGCCGCTCGTCGTGGCACCGCAGACGACCGCCGTGTCGCAGCCGAGGCCGGTCAGCAGGGAGGCGAGCGCTGTGCCGAAGAACGCCGACGCGCCCTTCTTCACGATGAACTGGTCCCCCTCCTCGTACGGCAGCCGTGGATCGAGGGCGACGGCCTCGCCGCCCTCGCGCAGCGCCCGCATGCCGGGCGCCTTGGCGAGCCAGGTGACCGCGTCGCCCTCGGCCTCGGCGGCCGTGTAGGCGATGACCGTCCACACCACGGGTACGCCGCCGGCGCGGGCCGCGCGCACCAGCTCCGCCGTGGCCTCGACGGGGGCGGTCAGATCGCTGCCCGTGGCAAAGCCCGGCTCGGTGAAGCCGCGCGTCAGGTCGACCACGATCAGGGCGGGACGGTGGCCGCGGGCGACGGCGGCGCCGAATCCGGCGCGTTCGTAGACGCGGTCGGTGGCGGGGTCGTACGGGGTGGGCACGGAACCTCCAGGGCGCGGGAACTGGCCGGGGGAAAATCGGCTCAGTGGTGGTGGCGGTAGGCGAAGGACTCGTCGTCGGAGGTGTCCAGCGGGGTGCCGCGCCAGAGCCACTCGTAGGACACGTCGGACTCGCCGTCGTAGCGCTCGCCGAGCTTGGCGTCGCGGGCCTGCTGCTCCGGGCCGTCCGGATAGCGGTAGAAGACCTGGTTGCGCAGCGAGGCCTGCTGCACCATCCCGGCGTGCCGGGCACGGCGGTTGACGTACCGCTGCAGCGCGCCTGCGATCCCCTCGCGGGTCACCGCGCCCAACTCCTCGGCGAGCACGGCCCCGTCCTCCATGGCCTGCGACGCGCCCTGCGCCTGGTAGGGGAGCATCGCGTGGCAGGCGTCGCCGAGGAGGGCCACGCGGCCGTCGATCCAGTTCGGATCGCGGCGGCGGTGGTAGAGGGGGAAGCAGGTGATGTCGCCCTTGGCCTTGGCGAGCATGGCCGGGGCGCGGTCGTCCCACTCGGCGTAGGCGTCGACGAGCATCTCGGTGGTGCCGGAGAAGGTCGTCTTCTCGCCGTACTCGTCCTTCCACGGGACGCAGCCGACGATGTTGAGCCACTCGCCGCCGCGGATCAGGTAGTGGACGAGATGGCGCCCGGGCCCGTACCAGATGGTGCTCTGGTAGCGGTCGAAGAGGAAGCGGGTGGCCGGGTCGGCGTTCAGCAGCTCGCCGGGTATCAGCGTGCGGAATGCCATGTCGCCGGAGAAGACCAGCGTGTCCTCCGCGCCGATGAGGTCGCGGACGCGCGAGTGGATGCCGTCGGCGCCGACCAGCACGTCGGCCTCGTGCCGAGCGCCGTCGTCGGTGACCGCGACGGGACGGTCCGGGGACGTACGGTCGAGTTCCACGACGCGCGCTCCGGTGACGATCTCGACGACCGGACCCGGGCCCAGCGGGTCGGTGCACGCGTCGAGGATGGTGCGGTGCAGATCGGCGCGGTGGTAGTGCCAGTAAGGGGCGTTGAACTCCTCCTGGACACGGCGGCCGAGCGGGGTGAGTCCGATGATGCTGCCGTCCTGCCAGCGGCGGCGCACCTGGTCCTGCGGCTCGGTGCGGATGGCCTCCAGCTGCTTGCGCAGGCCGAGCCGCATCAGGACGCGGCTGGCGTTCGGCGCGGTCTGGATGCCGGCGCCCACCTCGCCGAGCTCGGCGGCCTGTTCGAGGACGGTGACGCGCAGTCCCTTGTGGCGCAGGGCCAGGGCGGCGGTGAGGCCGCCGAGACCGCCGCCGACGACGGTGACTTCGTAGGACTGGCTGAGAGGCAAGACTCCTCCAGGGATGCGGCGTTGGGGTGGGGGACCGGGCTCAGCCTTCGACGAGGTGTCCGCCGGTGACGACGTCGGTGCCGTCCAGGCTGACCGTGCAGCCGCGCATCGCGATGTCGAGGTGGGCGTAGGAGTCGCGCTGGAGGTGCGGGTGCGGGCCCGTGGACCACAGGAAGTTGCCGGCGAAGGCGCGGGCGTCCATGCCCATCAACTCGTCCTTGCCGTACATCGCGGTGGCGAACCAGTCGGCGGACTTCATCAGGCCCCAGCCCATGTGGGAGAGGCTGCGGGCCCACTTGTCGTGCGAGTCCTCGAAGAAGGTGTTCAGCAGCTTGGCCTCGGCGCCGCCGGTGACCTCCTGGATGTGTCCGCCCGAGACATGGAGCGTGACGGGACGCTGCACGTACTCCTTGAACGGCAGCAGGATGTCGCCCTCGGCGAGCACGATCCGCCCGTCGGAGATCTCCGGCCAGCACAGCACCATCGTGCTCGGCCAGTGGTCCCAGCGGCCCGGGTCGTCGGCGAAGCCGGTCTGGAATTCCGGGTGGGAATCGGCCAGTTGGACCGTCAGGTCCGTGCCGGCCTCGGAGGTCACGCGCATGACGGAGGAGGTACGGACCCGGTCCACGCCCTCCTGGACGCGCACCTTGTCCTGCTCGCTGGGCAGGTTGCGGATGAGGACGTCGGGCGCGTCGCAGACGAAGATGATGCGGGTGCCGGTCTTGAGGATGTCCTGCTGGAGCGGGGCGTGGATGAAGCCCTCGCGGGTCAGGTCCACGACCAGGTCGGCCGCCTTCAACAGCTCTTGCGCGGCAGTGTCGTTGAGGACGGATACGAGGCCGGGGCCCGCGCCGGTGTGGGTGCTGGGCAGCGGGGCCGGGCTGCCGCCGGGCACCGTGGCGGACACGACGTGGGCGCCGAGGCTCTTGGCGGCCCCGAACGCGGCGGCGACGTAGTCACCACGGCTGCCGGGCTCGGAGAGCACGACGACGTGCTCTCCCTCGCGGACCTTGCACAGCTGCAGTTCACGGGTGAAGGCGTCGAGGACGTCGACGGACGAGAAGTCGAACATCGGGGGTTCCTCCGGGAGACGAGCGCGGACGTACTGGGCACGTGCGGTGGTGCGGAGGGTGCGAGGGCATGCGGGATCACCGCGGCGGACGCCGTACGGGGGCGCCACCGGGGGTTCTCGCGAACCCGCCTGCCGAGATAATCCGAGCACGTACGATCTGGGAAATCAAGGGGGTGGGTGACGGCGGTGGGTGCGCTGGAGGGCGTGAGTGGGCAGGGAGGTACTTGTGAGGACTCGACAATGTCTCGCGGCGGAATCGGTCGACTCCTCGCCTGATGGGCCAGTTGATGGCTGGCAAGATCGCAGGGAGGCCAGATCGACAGCTATGTAGCATCTGAACAAGGCAAGGAGGCTCGGGTGACTGGGAACGGTCATGTGCAGGTGACGGGCGTCGGCGCGATGACGCCGCTGGGAGCCGATGCGCCGACGACGTGGGCGGGGCTGCTGGACGGCACGTCGGGCGTGCGGCTCCTGGAGGAGGAGTGGGCCGCGGAGCTGCCGGTGGGTGTCGCGGCCGGGCTCACGGTGGACCCGGCCTCGCTGCTTCCGCGGCCCGAGGCCAGGAAGCTGGATCGCGGTGAGCAGATGGCCCTCATCAGCGCGCGCGAGGCATGGCAGGACGCCGGCGCTCCGCAGGTCGAGCCGGAGCGGCTCGCCGTCGTCATCGGCACCGGGACCGGTGGTGTGCTCACCACGCTGGGGCAGGACGACGTCTTCGAAGCTTCCGGGATCCGCCGGCTCTCACCCTTCACCGTCCCCATGCTGATGCCGAACGGGCCCGCGGCCTGGGTCAGCATGGACCTCGGTGCGAAGGGCGGCGCCAGGACCCCGGTGAGCGCGTGCGCGTCCGGGGCGGAGGCCCTCGCCATGGCGCAGGACCTGATCCGGGCCGGGCGGGCGGACGTGGTGGTCGCCGGTGGTGTGGAGGCGTGTCTGCACCCCTTCACCCTCGCGGCGTTCGCCCAGATGAAGGCCCTGTCGACGCGGTCCGACGACCCGGAGGCGGTGTCCCGCCCGTTCGACGTCGAGCGGTCCGGGTTCGTCATGGGTGAGGGCGCGGGGATGATGGTGCTCGAAAGCCCCGAGTTCGCCCGGGCCCGTGGCGCACGCGTCCACGGCACGCTGGCCGGCAGCGCCGTGAGCTCGAGTGCCGACCACATCACGGCATCCGACGCGGACGGCCAGTCCTTCGCCATGGAACTGGCGCTGCGCGACGCCGACGTGACTCCGGCGGACATCGGCGTCGTGCACGCCCACGCCACCTCCACGGAGTCCGGTGACGTGGCGGAGGCCGAGGCGATCGGCCGCGTGATCGGCAGGCACGCCGCGGTCACGGCGACCAAGTCGATGACCGGTCACATGCTGGGAGCGTCCGGGACGGTGGGCGCCATGGCCGCGATGTTCGCGCTCAGGGACGGGGCGTTGCCGGCCACGCGCAACCTCGACACACTTGACCCGCGCGTGGACCTGGACGTGGTCCATGGTGAGCGGCGCTCCGGGCAGTGGTCGGCGGCGCTGGCCAACTCGTTCGGGTTCGGCGGGCACAACGTCAGCCTGGTCTTCACCGGCTGACGCCAGCCCGGCCTTCACCGGACGAGCAAGGTCCTACGCGGCGGCGCGGGCCACGAACAGCGGCTGGAAGAAGCCGGTTTCCTCCGACGCGCGCCATGCGCCGTCGACGAACCCGGCCTCAGCCGCGAGCCCGGCAAGCCGCTCCTGACCGAGCGCCCAGTAGGAGGTCCGGCGCACCCGGACCCGCCAGTCCTCTCCCGCGTCCGGGAGGAGCTGGAAGTGCTCCAAGTCGTAGTGCTCACCGTCGTCCTGCCAGTGCCAGAGCTGAAAGGTGACGGTCCGCCCCTCCTCGGACCGGTGGACCTGCGGAGGCATCGACGCGGGATGCTCGCGCAGCAGGTCCTCGTACGGGCGCGTGCTGACCAGCAGCAGTCCGCCGGGGCGCAGCACGCGGCGCATCTCGGTCAGGGCGGTGCGCACGTCCTGCGCGGTGAGCAGGTGCGGCAGCGCGTTGTCGGCGCACACGACGACGTCGAACCGGCCGTCGGTGAAGGGGAGTTGCCGCATGTCGGCGGCGGCCGTGTGCAGCGGCAGCCCCCGGCGCGCGGCCTCACGGGCGGCGCGGGCCGTGGCGCGGGGGCTGAGGTCGGTCCCGGTGACGCGGTGCCCGTGCAGGGCCAGACCGATGGCCTGCGTGCCGATGCCGCAGGAGCAGTCGAGCACCGCGGCGCCGTCCCGGCCGATCACGGCGTCCAGCGCCGCGCCCTGCCGCCGGGCGCTCGCGTCCCAGTCCGGGTAGATCAGGTGGTAGTCGTCGGCCAGTTCGTCGTAGAAGCGCGCCACGGTGGGTTCGGACATGGCTGGAGGGTACCGGCGCCGTGCGCGTCACACCTTGTGTCGAGTCACTTCCCGAACATTTGGCGCCGGGGACGGATCACCACGCTGCCATGGGTCTTGTGGCCGACGAGCTCGATGCGCAGGGTGACGGGCACGTCCGGATCCCCGGCCCCGTGCCGCTGCTTGACCTTGCAGTGCGCCAGTTGCAGGGCGTCGGTGTCGACCACGATGCCCGGCTTCGTGACCAGCGTCAGCCGCTTCCCGATCATCGACGAGTCGATCACCAACGTGTCGTGGGTGAGCACGGCGTCGGTGAAGTCGAGCGTCACCGCGCAGAAGGTCACCGCGAGTTCGAGCCTGCGCGGCACCACCCAGCGCCCCCGGCGTTCGATTGCGCCGCTGTGCGCCTGCTCGATCCGGACGACGTCCTTGGCCTCGGCCGCGGGCCGCAAGTCGGCGGTGAGCGGCGCCAGTTCGGCCAACGTCCGCGCCGACAGGGTGACTTCGAGACGCTCGTCCAACTCCTCCACCGTCAACAGGCCGTCCCCCGCCGCGACGCGGAGCACGTCCACGACCCGGTCCCGGTCGGCGTGCGAGGCCCGCAGTTCGGGCGACGACGGGCCGACGCCGGAGTCGCCCCCGGCGCGCGAGATCTCTCCCGACATGTTTCCCTCCCGGCGGCGGCCGTGGGTCGGTCGCCGCTGCTCCACCCGTGGCACCGTACCGTGGGCACTGCTTGCCGAGTACCGCGTACCGCCCCGCCCGTGACAGGAGACCTTCCCCCATGGCCGACACAGTCGATCCGCTCTGGGCCCTGATCCATCAGGAACGCGCCGCTCTCGCCGCCGACCTCGACGCGACGACGGCTGCCCAGTGGGCGACGCCCTCGCTGTGCGCAGGGCTCAGCGTCCGTGAGGTGCTGGCGCATCTCACCGCGGGCGCGAGCCTCAACGCGGTGCGGTGGCTGGCGGGCGTGATCCGCTGCCGGTTCGACTTCGACAAGCAGGTCGCCGTGCGGCTGGCCGAGCAGTTGGGCGCGAGCCCCGCCGAGACGCTGGAGCGGTTCCGCGGCGTCGTCACGAGCACGACGAAGCCTCCCCTCCCCGTCATCGCCATGCTGGGGGAGACGCTCGTGCACGGGGAGGACATCCGGCGGCCCCTCGGGATCCGCCGCGACCATCCGGTCGAGACGGTGACGAAGGTCGCCGAGTACTACCGGGGCACCGACCAGGTGGTGGTGGCGAAGGGGCGCATCGGCGGGCTCGAACTCGTCGCCACCGACGGCCCCTTCGCGGCCGGCGCCGGGCCCCTGGTCACCGGAAGCACCGTGGCCCTGGTGATGGCGATGACGGGCCGCGCGGCCCACTGCGACGACCTCAAGGGCGACGGAGTCGAGGTCCTGCGCGGGCGCTGCGGGGGTGGGGGGGGGGGCCGGGGGGGCGGGGGCGGGGGGGGGGGGGGGCCCCCCCCCCC